>DOMW01000085.1:2593-6458 GCA_003510345.1 Clostridiales bacterium
ATCAACAGGGAATTCGCCGCCAATTTCTGGAGCGACTGCACCTACATCAACCGGGAAGAGGATATGGGCGTGCCGGGCATCAGGCGGGCGAAACGCTCGTACCACCCCGCGTTTATGCTGGATAAATACGACGTGCTGATCGGGGAGTGAGATGGAGATACGCGGGCTGTCAACGAAGGACTACCGGCAGGCAAAGGCGCTCTGGAAGACTTGCTTTGGCGATTCGGACGCGTTTATCGATACCTATTTCCAATACGCGGCGCCCATAGAAAAAAGCCTGGGGCTGTTTTCCGGGGGCGCGCTGCTTTCCGACCTTTTTATGCTGGATTTTAAGGCGGTTCTTTCGGGCGCTGTGTATCACGCGCCTTTTCTCGCAGGGTGCGCCACGCTGCCCGAAGCCCGCAAAAAAGATTATATGCGCACGCTGATCAAACAGGCGCTCACGCAAATGAAGGCGCGGGGGATTGCCGTCACATTCCTGCACCCGTTCCTGCACGCGTTTTACCGCAAATTCGGCTACGGGACGGTGGCGTATGTGAAGACGCGGAACATAACAAGCGACGCGCGTTTGATATCGCGCGAGGTGCGCCATGCGCGGGCAGTTGAGCAAGCGCCGCTTGCGCTGCTTGCGCGCTCGTATACCGCGTTTATTTCGGGGTACGACAATTATTTCGCGCGGGGCGCCGGGCGGATGGACGCGTGGGTGCGGCTGCTTTTTTCGGACGGCGGCGTACTTTCCTATATCGCGGAAGGGGAAACGGCCGCATACGCCATGTATTATGTGCGCGGGGATACGGCGGAGATTTTTGAGCTTGTTTATTTTGACGAAGCGCAAAAGCAATCGCTGCTGCATTCCACGGGCGCGAAAAATGTAACGTTCAGAACGCCCGCGCCGGCGGGGGAGGAAGAATTTACGATGATGCGCGCGCTTGACCCGGCGCGGCTGCTCGCCGCCTGCCCGATGAAAGAACGCGCCGCGCTTGTACTGTACATAGAAGATAGTTTTCTTGAAACGGAATACCGCCTTGCGGTAGAGGCGGCGGGCGGCGCAAACAAAGTGGCTATGACGGACGCGCCGCCGGATTTTTCGATGGACATAGGAACGCTGGCGCAGCTTGTGGCCGGAAGCTGTTTGCCGGAGGGGCAAAAGCAGCTTTGTGGTGTGTTTGCGCCCAAAATTAGCTGTTATTTCGAGCAATATTGAAAGAACGGGAACAAAACGTCGGTATCTTCAATAAACGCGGTGTTTTTTAAGATCGGATGGGGATTCGTTGGTTTTTGCGGTGAAACGGATTTGCATTCCAAAGGGATTAGGTCTAAACTATGGTTTAGAATAAACGGGATGGGAAGACAGCTATGTGGTGTTTATTTGTTGGAATCGGGCTGGGCGTGCTGGAGATACTGGTACTGAAAAAAACGGTTGACGCGGTGACTTCCGGCACGTCTTTTGTGGGGCTGAGCGTTTTGATTTCCATGGGGAAGTTGGCGCTTATTTTGATTACACTGTTTTTGATCGCGTACCTGCTTGATACGACGCACATGCTCTGGTGCGCGGGCGGCATCGCGATATCCATGATAGGCTTTCCGATCGTGCGCGGCATCCGCAATATCAAAAAATACAAAAAATTAGAAAACCGGGGGGAACAATAATGCATATTCCCGGCGTGTTTCCAGACGATATCAAGCTGTTTGGCTACGAGGTGAGCGAAACGCTGGTGAACGCTTACGTTGTGCTGGTCATTGTGGTTGTGCTGGCGCTGGTGTTCCGCTTTGCCGTACTGCGCAATTTTAAGGCGGTTCCCAAAGGCATCCAGAATGTGCTGGAGATGGCTGTTTCAGCGGTGAATAAGTTTTCCACCGGCATATTGGGCGAGCACGGCGCTTCGATCGCGCCCTATATCCTCACGTTGTTCGCGTTTATTATCTGTAACGGCGCGGTGGAGTTTTTGGGCTTCCGCTCGGCGATGACAGACTTAAACTGTACGATTGGCATGGCGGCGATCACTTTTGCGCTCATCATCGCGTACAGTGTGCGGTATAAAGGGGTGAAGGGGTGGCTCAAGACGTATTCGTCGCCCAGCCCCATAGTGACGCCGTTTAACATTATTTCATCGATCGCCGTTCCCGTTTCGCTGGCTTGCCGGCTTTTTGGCAATATGTTCAGTGGACTGGTGGTAATGGATATGATATACGGCGCGATGGGCTATTTCGCCATTTTCCTTCCGGCGCTCGCGTCCACCTATTTTATATTGTTCCATCTGGCAATGCAGTCCTATGTGTTTACGATGCTCACGATGTCGTTTATGAAAGAAAAACTGGAATAAAAGTGTTTGAGGACGGTCATTTAAGAATATACTATATTTAGGAGGGTTAAATAATGGATGGTTTGACAGCGATTGGCGCGGGCATTGCCGTTTTGACGGGCCTGGGCGCGGGTGTGGGCATGGGTATTGCCACGAGCAAGGCCTGCGAGGCGGTGGCCAGGCAGCCGGAGGCGACAAGCAAGATACAGCAAGTGCTTTTGATTGGGTTGGCGCTTGCGGAGTCTACCGCGATTTATGGTTTTGTTATCGCGATATTGATGATTTTCCAATAAGATTCCGGGGGAAGCAGTGAAAATATGAAAGCTGTTGGGGGAGAGTTATGGATATCGACATAATTGAAATATTACTATATATCGCGAATGTTGTGATATTGTTCTTCTTTTTGCGCTGGCTGCTTTATAAGCCGATCACAAAGTTTTTGAACAACCGGACGGATAGTATACAAAGACAGGTGGACGAGGCCGCAAAAAAGCATACGGAGGCGGAGCAGCTCAAGGCAAAGTACGATGAAATGATGAGCAGCGCGCAGGACCTTGCCGCGCAGATTATCAACAAGGGCAAGGATGTGGCCGACGAGCAGGCGAGGCAGATTGTGGAAGACGCGGAAGAAAAGGCGAAAGAGCTTAGGGCGCGCACGCAAAAGCACATCAGCGAGCAAAAGCGCCAGGCCGTTTTGGATATGCGCCAGGATGTCACAAGAATTGCCATACAGATCGCGGAAAAAGTTCTCGAGCGCGAGGTCTCTTATGACGACAACAAGAAGATTATTGATAAATTCTTCGAGAAGGTGGGCTGAAGGTGGAACTAAAAGGTAAGCTGGTAACTGCATCGAAACTGCCGGACGAAGAGCTTGCAACGATAAAGACGCGCTTTGAAAAGCTGCTTGGCGCCACGGTCGATTTGAAAGTAGAGGTCGACCCCGGCCTGTTTGGCGGTTTCCGCGCGACGATAAACAATATGGTGTATGACCTGAGTGTGCGCTCTTACCTGGAGCGGATGCAGGCTTATATGGCTGAGGGCGCGGAGCCGTTTTCGCATGAGAGGCTGGACGCGGAAGTGAAGTCGGCGGAAAGCGAAGTGGACAGCGCGATAAGCGAAGATAAGATCGGGCAAGACCTACAGGATAAAATAAAACAATTCGGCGCGGAGTTTGACGTCTCGCTGATTGGCATCGTGGAGAAAACGGGCGACGGCATCGTGTTTGTGCGCGGCCTTGAGGGCGCGAAATACGGGGAGCTTTTGCAGTTTGACCACGGCGCTTACGGCATCGTCATGAACCTGGAAAAAGACAGGGTGGGCGCGGTGCTCTTAAACGCTGTGGAGGAGGTTTCGGAAGGCTCTATGGTGCGCCACACCGGCGACGTGGTGAAGGTGCCGGTGGGGGACGCGCTTTTATCGCGCGTGGTGAACCCGATCGGGCTGCCCATCGACGCAAAAGGAAGGGTCGAAACGGAAAAGCACCGGCCTATCGAATCGGAAGCGCCGCCCATTATAGACAGGCAGGCGGTGAACGAGCCGCTGCAAACGGGTATTATGGCGAT
>DOMW01000085.1:6485-10719 GCA_003510345.1 Clostridiales bacterium
GCCGTCGATACCATCATAAACCAAAAGGGGAAGGACGTGATCTGCATTTATGTGGCGATCGCGCAGAAAGCTTCTACCGTCGCGGATATTGTAAACCGGCTGGATGAATATGGCGCGATGGATTATACGGTCGTCGTCGCCTCTACGGCAAGTGACACGGCGCCCATGCAATACATCGCCCCCTACGCGGGCTGCGCCATTGCCGAAGAGTTTATGTACGAAGGAAAAGACGTGCTTGTCGTGTATGACGACCTTTCAAAGCACGCTGTGGCATACCGCACCATGTCGCTGCTTTTGAGGAGGCCGCCCGGGCGCGAGGCGTACCCCGGCGACGTGTTCTACCTGCATTCCCGGCTGCTGGAGCGCGCGGCAAAGCTGAGCGATAAGCTGGGGGCGGGCTCTATGACGGCGCTGCCCATTGTGGAGACGATGGACGGGGATATCAGTTCGTATATCCCGACGAACGTTATTTCTATCACGGACGGGCAGATATACCTTGAGTCCGAGCTTTTTAACTCCGGCCAGCGCCCGGCGATCAATGTGGGCCTTTCCGTATCCCGCGTGGGCGGCAGCGCGCAGATCAAGGCGATGCGGCAGGTGGCCGGCCCGCTTCGGATCGAGCTGGCGCAGTACCGCGAGCTGGCGGTGTTCGCGCAGTTTGCTTCCGACCTTGATAAAGCGACGCAGGACGCTATCGCGAACGGTGTGCGGCTGACGCAGGCGCTTATCCAGCCGCAGTATGAACCGATGGATGTGGAGACGCAGATCGTGCTGCTTTCGATGGCGACACAAAAGCTGCTGATGGATGTGCCGGTCAAAAAGATACGGCAGTTCAATAAAGAGTTTTTAGGGTATTTTTCCGCGAGGAACCAGGCGGTGATGAAAGAGATCGCGGAAAGCGGGCTGATGACGGAGGAACAGTCGAAGCTTATCACGGATTCCGCGGCGGAATTTAAGAAGACATTTCTTGGAGCGGCGGAGCAGGGTAAAGGCGCCGGTAAAAAATGAGGAACACATCTGATATCAACAACAGCATACGCGCCGTACGCCAGACGAGCCAGATCACAAACGCGATGAAGCTGATCTCCACCTCAAAGATGCAAAAAGCGAACGCGCGCTACGAGGCAAACCGGATCTATTTTGACCGCGTGCGCTCCGCGCTGAAAGATATATTGACGCATTCGCGCGAGCTGCACCACACATTTCTGGAAAAGCATGAAAGCGGCATTCCGGCGTATGTGGTCATCGCGGCGGATAAGGGCCTTGCCGGCGCGTACAACCACAATGTACTGAATTTCGCGTTTGATAAAATGCCGGAGGGCGATAAATTCGTGATATCGATCGGGCAGGAGACCCGCGCGTTCTTTTCGCGGAAAAAGATACCGATCGACGTGGAATACCTCCATGTCGCGCAGAACCCGACGCTGTACGAAACGCGCCGTCTTGTGGAGGATATCTCGAAGATGTATAAAGAGGGTATTATGAGCGAAGTGAACCTCATCTATACGAGATATTTTTCCACGGTGAAGCAGAAGCCGGTATCCATAAAACTATTGCCGGTGGAATTGACCGACTTTGACGACGTGAAGCTGGAAACGGAATACGGTACCGAGCTTGACTACCACCCTTCCGCGTCGCAAGTGTTCGATACGCTGGTGCCGCAATATATTGTGGGGCTGGTGTATGGCGCGGTGGTGCAGGCTTATGCGAGCGAGAACAGCGCGCGCATGGTCGCGATGGATAACGCTTCCAGAAACGCGTCCGAAATGATGAGCAGGCTGAGCATTGAAATGAACCACGCCCGGCAGTACGCTGTAACGCGGGAGATCACTGAAATTGTGGGCGCGCTGGACGCCATGGCAGAAGAGGAGTAGCGGAATGTATAACTATAAAACAGTCAGTGAAGGGGAGATCGTAAAGATAACCGGCCCTGTGCTGGACGTCGCGTTTCCGGAGGCGGCCACGCCGTCGCTGCACACCGTTTTATATACCGAGATCGGCGAAAGGAAAGTGTGGATGGAGGTTGCCGGGCAAAACGGCAATGTGGTGCACTGCGTGGCGCTCGAGGCCACGGAAGGCGCTTCGTGCGGGCTGAAGGTCATCAACACGGGCGAGCCTGTGACCGTGCCGGTCGGTAAATCCATACTGGGCCGCGTGATCAACGTGATGGGCGACGCGATAGACGGCAAGGGCCCGCTTGAGACGGAGGAGTATTGGCCCATCTACAGGGAAGCCCCGCCGTTTGCCGAGCAAAACCCGGTATCCGAGGTGTTTGAAACCGGCCTTAAGGTCATTGACCTTCTGGCGCCTTACGCAAAGGGCGGCAAGATCGGCCTGTTTGGCGGCGCGGGCGTGGGCAAGACGGTGCTGATAAACGAGTTGATCCATAATATCGCGACGGAAAGCGGCGGCTATTCCGTGTTTACAGGCGTGGGCGAGCGCAGCAGGGAAGGGTATGACCTAATACAGGAAATGACGGAAAGCGGCGTAATAGAGAACACGGCACTCGCGTTCGGGCAGATGAACGAGCCGCCCGGGTCGCGTATGCGCGTCGCGCTCACCGGCCTTACGCTGGCCGAATACCTGCGCGATATGACAGGCCAGAATATACTGCTTTTCATTGATAATATCTATCGGTTTATACAGGCGGGCTCGGAGGTATCGGCGCTTTTGGGCCGTATCCCTTCGGCGGTGGGGTACCAGCCCACGCTCGCTAATGAGCTGGGCGAGCTGCAAGAGCGCATTACATCTACAAAGCACGGATCCATCACGTCGGTGCAGGCGATTTATGTGCCCGCCGATGACCTCACAGACCCCGCCCCGGCGACGACGTTTTCGCACCTCGACGCGACGACGGTGCTTTCAAGGAGCGTTTCCGAGTTGGGTATTTACCCGGCGGTCGACCCGCTGGAATCGTCCTCGCGGATACTCGACCCGCGCATTGTGGGGGAGGAGCATTACGAGATCGCGGGGCGCGTGATCAATACCTTACAGCGCTACAAGGAATTGCAGGATATCATATCTATTTTGGGTATGGAGGAGCTTGCGCCCGAAGATAAGATATTGGTGTTCCGCGCGCGTAAAATACAAAGGTTCCTGTCGCAGCCCATGTTTGTGGCCGAGGTATACACGGGTGTGAAAGGGAAATTTGTGCCGATTGCCGAGACGATCAAGAGCTTTAGGGAGATACTGGACGGCGCGGCGGACGACCTGCCGGAGCAGGCGTTCTTTATGGTGGGCAACCTCGATGAGGCGCGGGAAAAAGCAAAGGGCATGTGAGCTATGGCGACAAAATATTTGCTGGAAATATTGACGCCCGAGCGGTCGTTTTTTGTGGATATGGTGGAGTCCATTATCTTTGAGACCGAAGACGGCGAAATGTCCATACAAAACGGGCATGAAACGATGGTTATCTCCATCATCCCGAGCGAGATACGCATCAACACCGGCAGTAAGTGGCTGGCTTGTTCGGTGGCGGAGGGGTTTATTGAGGTGCGGCCGGATGAAACGATCATGTTTACGCAGAGCGCGGAGTGGCCGGAAGAGATAGACGTTAAGCGCGCAGAACGCGCCAAAGAGCGCGCGGAAGAACGGATGCGCCAGCGGCAGAGCGAGCAGGAATACCGGAGAAGCAAGATCGCCCTCGCGCGGGCTATGGCAAGGCTGGCGCTTACGAAGAGGAAGACGAAGCTGTAGGAATACGGCATACTATACTATAATGTTTGGGGGCGGATGATAAAAATGTGTATCGAATTTAAAAAGCTCAGTGAGTTTGACAGAGGTATACTTTATAGCTTATTGTCGGACGCCTACGCGTTTGATAGCAGGTATGAAGATACCTACAAAGAAGACTGGCTGGCCGCTGAAAAGTTCTTTTTTGATAATCCGGATATCGGAGACAAATATTGTTCTGTAGCAACGCTGCATGGTGAAGCAATTGGTTGGATTGGATGGGACCCAAGGAATCTCCCGGATTACGCTATCATTGGCCATAATTGCATTATTACCAGGCATAAAGGGAAAGGGTATGGAAAAATCCAGCTTCAGGAAGCGGTGAACAAGATCATCAAAAGCGGCGCAAATAAAATCTATGTTTCTACAGACAATGAATTAACGCCCGCGCAGAAAATGTATGAGAGTGTTGGATTTAAAAGAATGGACAATTCGGCGTTGGCGCAATGGCAAGTGGCGCAAAACACGGATATATACTATGTTTTGGAAGTGCGCGCGGTAT
>DOMW01000170.1:0-792 GCA_003510345.1 Clostridiales bacterium
CGCGCGGAAAAGGTGTTGGTGAGCCGTCCGTCCCGCGCGCAGGCGGCTCATCAGGCGCTCCGCCATAGATAAAGCAGGAAGGGCACTCCGCTATGAGAAAAAACGCTGCCCATGGTCGAATAACTCCACAAATAGAAAGACGCGTTTTTTCTAATCCATTCTTCACCGCCCACCCGCGCGCCGACCGGGGAAAATAGAGAAAGTGGAGAGACGCCCGGCGGTGCAAGGGCGTATCAAATGGCACACCGCCGTGATTGAGACAGAGATATCAATGCGCATTAGCCATTCCCCAAAAAAAGGCACAAAAAAAGTCATAGTCTAAAAAATAAACTACGACTTCCGTGCGAGTAAGCTTTTAGCCCCTTACCAGATAGTTCAGTAAGAGATTCAAATCTTCGGGTTCCGAAACGACCAGATCCAGTTCTTCGATTTGCGCGTCTTTGAACATTTGCGTAAGCGCGATATACTGGCACAGCGTCGATTTCAGATTCAGCCTGTCACCCTCGGAAGTAACCAGTTCTACTTTGCCTTTGCAATCCTTCAGGATTTCAAAAAACTTCTGCGGTTCCGTGATGTTTTTGATCTTCATATACCATTTTTCTCCTTTCTCATCTCATTATATGGATAAACTACCTTATCCTGTGCACATAGTAACACACTTTTGCCCGCAATGTCAATATAACACAAGTAAACAGGATGTAAACAAATTGTCACATCATAGGAGAGTGGCCGCTTTGCGTGCAGTAAGCGTTTTATGGCACAGATTCTATTGCGCCGGGCGGTACAGACTTT
>DOMW01000170.1:811-8572 GCA_003510345.1 Clostridiales bacterium
CGCCACGCGCGCGGGCGGTTCATCAGGCGCTCCGTCATGGATAATGCAGGAAGAACACTCCGCTATGAGAAAAAACGCCGCCCTATGATAGAATAAATTCATAAATAGAAAGGCACGTTTTTTCTAATCCATTCTTCACCGCCCGCCCACGCGCCGAACGGGGAAAATAGAGGAAATGGAGAGGCGCCCGGCGATTTCGGTGTGTAGCAAGCAGTGTGCTACCATTGCCGAATAAATACAATACAAAATGGCCGCTCCCACATTATAGCCCCCACTTTTCCCGCAGGGCGGCGAGCGTCCCGTCTTCCTCCAATCCGGCGATCACCTTGCTCATTTCCCGGGCAAAAGCGGCCTGCCCCGTGGGCAGCATCACCGAATAACCGATCTCATACAACGGCTCGGCCAGCACCCTGTATCCCCGTTCCTCAAACTGGCGCGCGAGCGCATACGGCATCACTACAGCGTCTACCCGGCCATGCTCAATATCCGTCATCGCGCTTTCATAATCCGAATAGCGGAGCAGGTCGGTTTCTTCAATGATCTCGTTGTCCGAAAGATAGGCCCTTAATTCATCCTCGTTGAGCGCCTTGTTGAGCGCGCCCACTTTGCCGCCGTCCAGATTGATCAGCTTATCCAGTACAGAACTGCTGTGTACCACTGCCACAATGTTATCCTTGTAATACGGCGCCGTTACGCGGAACCCTTCCGTGCGTTCCGTCCCGCCCACTAAAAGGCCGAGGTTTACATTCGTCTCGCCATATTTTATGCTGGCGCCCGCGTCTTGCGACGTAATGGAGACATATTCATAGAGTTTGTCCTGCCCCGCCATCATCCGGCTCATGATCTCGTCGATCACATCGCGGTCAAACCCCACGATATCACCCGATTCATCGTAATGCCCAAACGCATTGACGTCCGTTCGTATCCCTATTTTGACCGTGTCTCCCGTCACAAGGAAACTGGAACCATATTCGCTCCGGTCCGCCACGCCCGCCACGGCAAAAATGACAAGGACGGCTGCGGCAACAAGCGCGCACAGCGTAACAAACTGCCTTTTATTCGCTTTTATAACATCCCGCGCGCGGACAACCGGCCCCGCGTTCCTGACTTTATACGTTCGCATACGCACCGCTTCCTCATTGATCGAACTTCATTATACGGGAATGCCCGCGTTTTTTCAACTAAACAACTTGTAAATAATCTATAGCCGTGTTACATTAAAAAAAGACTGCAAGGGTAGCGGGCCGTGCTTTTATTGGCGTCTGGAGGGTTACACGCGATGACATACGCAGATGTACGTTCCATATTAGTGCTGGGCGACTCCGTCTCAAAAGGTGTTGTTTTACACCCGCACAAAAAACGGTATGTGTTTTCAAAGGACGGTTTCATCAAGCAGCTTACCGCGAAGATAAAACCCGACGTGTTTGATTTTTCCAAATTCGGCTCCACCACAAGCTATGGCAAAGACCTGCTTCAAAAAAAGCTCTCCGAGCTTGAACCTGACCTGGTGTTGATAGAATACGGCAGCAACGACTGCGACTACCATTGGGACGAGGTTGCGGAAAACCCGTTTTCGCGCCATATGCCCAACCTGTCGCTTACGCATTATATTGAAAACATGGCTTCCATGGTTTCGGTCATCCGCGCGGGCGGGCGCATCCCGATCCTCACGAACCTGCACCCGCTGGACGGACGCAGGTATTTCAACTGGTTCACCAAAAACGACATTGCGCGGCAAAAATCCACGCTTCTGTGGCTCAAGCGGGTAGACCACATCTATTGGTGGCAGGAGATGTATTCCTATGCCCTTGAGCGCACGGCAGCCGCTTTGGGGGTGGTTGTCATCAACATCCGCAACGCTTTTTTGCGGCAAAAGGATTATACGGAATATCTGTGTGAGGATGGCATCCATCCAAACGAAGCGGGCCACGACTTGATCCGCCAAACGTTCCTCGACACAATGACGGGCAGCCGTGCTGCTGTGTTGTGTAAATAGCCGACAGACGGCGGACATAGCCATTTGCATTGTTCCCATGCTTTCTCAAAAAACGCTTATGCAACAATTCCTTTTGAATTCCGGGAGTTTTTGGCTCTATCATCTTATTGTGCCCTGCCATATGTTTCCACTCACAAAATGTCCGCTCCCATGGTATTACAACTGTTGCATTTTGGCAAAAAGCGCGGTATACTATTCTATAGTTGAATACAGCTTTTTGGTCCTTTTTAAGGTGAAAAGGGAAGCCGGTGCGAATCCGGCGCAACCCCCGTTGCCGTATTGGGAGATGGAGAGGAAATAATACCACTGGCTTTGGCTGGGAAGGTTTCCTCATACCAGATGACCCCTGAGCCGGAAGACCTGCCAAAGATGCGTAGTGTCTGTCTTTCGGTGGGAAAGGCTCGGCTGCTAAATTGCCGGAGTGCCGCCCATTGTGGCGGTTTTTTGCAAGTCCGCGGCACCGCTCGGCTGTGGGCGCTATGCGGGTGTGTGAATGGGGAATACCCTCCTCCTTGGAATAACACCGCGTGGCCGCATACTCACGATGCAGACGGTATTTAGCTGGAGGCACGGCAGGCATTGCCGTGCCTTTTTAGAGCCCCCCCCATGATAGCCGGTCATCTCTGGCAAAATCATTCCCAGCCGTCGTTGCGCAAACTTGTCGTATGTGCCGATACGCCTGCGCTTGCGCGCCTGGGCTGGAAAAAATTTTCCTCAGACCTACCCCGGCCACCGTTTTGGGGGGTGCTCTAATACAAACAAAAAACCTTTCTCCGCCTTCTTACGGGAAAGGTTTTTTTAACATAGCACCTCCATGCGCGCACTCCTCACATTTTTCTGTCCGGAATAATCGCCAACGCCTCTTTTTCCTTTACGCCCGCATTCACAAGGAAGAATGCGCTCAAAACCACCATGACCGTATAAAAGAACCGTTTCATTTCTTTCTGCTCCTTTCCTAAGATTTCTCTCTCTTCTTGCTATCGTTATCTTACACTCAATATATAGTGGTTTTATTAAGGATAAGCGTATAAATTTATTATAAATTTCTTAATAATGCGAATGAGTGGCGGAGTAGTAGACACGCCTTCCGGCAACCCCTTTCTTGTGCGGGGCGGCGAACTCTGCTATACTGGTTTTATCGATAAGCATGGAAATAAGGGATGTATATTAGGGTAAAATGGGGTTATGAAGCATAAGAAAAGCAAACGGGAAGCATTCTATCACGGGAAGCACCCGCAGTACCACCGGTTGTTTCTTATAAAAGACAAAACAAAGCGGGCGTTTTTTCAGGCCGCCATGGTTTCTGTCTGCATGTTGGTGTGTTTGCTAGTGGCAGCCGTCACATTGAATGGATTCCTCGTCACGTCGCTTGCGGCGAGCGCGTTCATCGCGTTCGCGTTCCCGCGCGCTGAATCGTCCCGTCCCAAATATTTAGTCGGCGGGTATTTGTGCGGCGCGGCGGCCGGTCTGGCCGGCGGCCTTGTCTACCGGCTGGATTTTCCCGCTTACTGGCATCCTTATACAGTTCTCGTTATAAGCTGCGCCCTCGCGGCGTTCATCGCCACACTGCTCATGGTGTCGATAGGCGTGCAGCACCCCCCGGCGGCAGCGCTCGCCATCGCGCTTGCGTTTGATGGAAACCCTCTTTTTACGGCTGCCGTCGCCTTGGGCTGTATCCTGATCATCTGCCTCATTAAACTGGCCGCCATGTACCTGATGACGAAAAGTCATATCGACGGGATATTTTGCGGGGATGAAGAGACGCGCGAGACGCAGGATACCGCATCCGGGGAAGAACACGGAGAACAATAGTTTCCCATTCACGCTTTCATATCCACATACCCCTCCACCTCGCAGCCCTTCGCTGTAGCGCGGTTTATCGTTCTCTCATGGTTTTTGCTTTGCCCGCCGCCCGATGTGATGCGGAATTCCACCTTTTTGCCCGCCGGAAGCGCGTCGATAATGCTGTTTACCGCAGGCGCGGGGTTGCCCGCCCAGATAGGCCCCATAATGATGATCTTTTCATACGCCTCCATCTCTTTGGAAAGTGGATGGATGGGCCGCGCTTTTCCGCCCGCCGCCTGCGGGCAGCCGATAAAAAACGCGCCGATGCCGGGCAGCCGTTTTAGTTCCACCGCCTCGCACAGGTCGGCCCCTTCTTTTTGCGCGATCTCTTCGGCGGCACGCTTTGTCTTCCCTCCGTAAGAATAGTAAACGATCAATGTTTTCACAGCAGTTCCCTCCTCCCAGATAACCGCCGATCCATGCAGGCCACGCGCCTTTCCGGCCCTTTTGCCCGGAAATCCACGAACCCGCTTTAATCAGCGCTTACCTAACGAATAAAATTTGTACGCATAGGCGGCTCAGCCGCCGGGTATGGCACCGCGTCTTTCGCATATGCGATGCACTTTAAGAGCCACGCCATATTATCGGCCAGCGTACGCATGGTTTGCAGCCCTTCCATATCTTGCTTCACTTCCTCCGGCGTCATGCCGTGCGTGGCGTTCCAATATTGCGACGGTACAACGGGCATACGCGATATGGTGAAGTATTTGTTCAGGCGGTCGAATGAAGCGCTCGCGCCGCCCCGCCTGCAATTCACGACAGCCGCCGCCGGTTTAAAAGCATAACGCGCCGATTTCCGGAAGAACATCCTGTCGAGCAGGGCGCACAGCGCGCCGTTTGGCCCGGCGTAGTAAACGGGCACGCCCACGATAAAGCCGTCCGCGTCCGCAAGGACATCGCAACACTCATTCGCGATATCGCCGTCAAATACGCATGCGCCTGTTTGTTCACATTTGCGACAATCGACGCAGCCATAGACCGGCCCCGTGCCGATATGCCGCCACACCGTGTCGATGCCGTGCTTTTCGAGCTGCCCTGCTATCTCGTTTAGTATTGTGAATGTCGTTCCGTTCTTCCTTGGGCTTCCGTTCAACAAAAATACTTTCATAGCTTGCCTCCTAGCCTATCAATCCCGTATATCAAAATGCTGGTAATCCTTGTAGCCTTTCCAGTGCCCGCCCCATGTAAAGCCATGCTGCGTAAACAACATGACGCAGATATCTCCGTCCCGCAAAAAATACGGATTGTCCTGCTCTCTGTCCACATAAGGCTGCGCCGCCGCAGGCTCCACCCGGTTTTCCCGCACATACGGGTTGTAAAGCGGGTTGATATCCACCGCAAGACCGCGCGCGTGGTTGGAAAGCGTGTTCGTGCCGCTCACCACCCTGTAGCAAAACCCCGAGGAATTGTTGTCCGTCATCGAATCCTCATCCACCGCGTCGTAGTCGTCTATCAGCCGCATTTTTTCGATCGGGTACCGCGCTTCAAAAAGCCCCGCCATAATTTCCAGCACATCCTCCGCGATCCGCTCGTTCACCACAAGCTCGCCCTCGTGCTCTTGCCCGTCAAACCCGATGTGCCGCACGCGCAGGTAACGGAGTTCGGTAAGCTCTACGGGGCAGCCCTCCGGGTACGAGCGGCCCAGCATACGCCGGTATACTTCATAGGGTATGGGTTCGCTTGTGAATCCTTCGGATAATTGCATCATTCCCTCCGGCGTTGGCGTTGGCGTAGGTGCAGGGGTTGGCGTTGGTGTGGTGGGTGTTGGTGTGGGCGCAGGGGTTGTCGCGGGTGTTGCGGTTATCGTTGTTTCCCCGGAAGAAACCGTTGTTTCGGCAGTCGGCCCCTGCCCATTCTCCGCGCAACCGCTACAGCAAAGAACCAACACCGCCATTATAACGAGCAACCGCCGGAACCATTTTTCAGTCATACTTTCTACCGTGGTTTCCTTTTATTATAAATCCCTGCCCATTTGCCCGGCCTTTTCCAGCGCGTCTGTTTTTTGAATCTCGCCCGGCTTGCCCACACCGTTTACCGTTAAAACGCCACGGTTTTTCCATCCGAGGTAATTTGCGCTCATTTCATAGATTTTCACGATGGGCGCATACCCTTGCTCGTCCGTACCATGGCTGCAAAAAAGCAGTACGCTCTCTTTGATTGTCATGGGCCGCGGCCCGCCCGTTCCCCCGTAGGCGTAGAAACGGTCGATCACATTTTTGAGCTGCGCGGGAAACGCGAACCAATAAAGCGGCGCGGCAAAAACGACCGCGTCGCAGCTTTCCACCAGCGGCTCCAGCTTGTTGAAATCATCTTTTTGCGAACAAGCTGTGTCTGTACTCCAGCAGGTATTGCAGGCGTTGCAGCCGTGCAAATCCATAAACGCCGTCTCAAATTTATACGCCTCATGTCCCGCGCTCTTCGCGCCCGCTATAAACGCGTCCGCAAGCATATCCGAATTGCCGCCCTTTCTGGGGCTCCCTGTGAGTACAAGAATTTTCTTTTTCATACCGATCCCTCCCGGGGCTAGTTCACCCCAATTCGCGTTTGCGCCCAAGCAGGTAAATGATGAGCGCCGAGACAAGAAAACTGATTACGATGAGCGCAAGCGACCACGTGAGGCTCGCCGCCTCCGCTACAAGGCCCATCACAAACGGGAACACAAGGGAAGAAACGCCGATGGCGAGGGAGACGATGGCGGCGGCGGAAGCTGTGCGGCTGGGGAACAAGGCGCAGCCCATCATTACGAGGAATATCGATTGTGCGCCCTGCAAAAACCCGGATATTGTGACGAGCACAGTGACAGCCGGGATGTTTGTGGTGAAAAGCGCCGCGCCCATACATATGCACGAGCCTATGGCGGTCAGGCAAAACAGCGTTTTTGGTTTTGCCCGCCTCAGCAGCAGCGGGTTTATAAAGCGCATGACGAGCGCCCCCGCGAAAAACATCGTGAGCAGGTTTCCGGACTCGCTATACTCCATCTGGAGCGTTTGTCGGCAATAGGTGGGCAGCCAGTTGCTCGTGCCTATCTGGAAAGCGAAATAGAACGTCCCGGCGGCGAGCAGTATCCAGCTTTCCTTTGCTTTGAATATTTCCGCCGGGTTTTGCCGCACGCGTTTTTTTATCTCCGTCATATCCGCATAGGCGGTAAACGGCGTGATCTTCTTCCCCGCGAGGGCAAAGATGACGAATACAACGACTGTGGCGACGCCAATGAAAAGGAACGGACGGCTGAACGAAGAAGCGAGTTCCGGCCTTACGATCGCCGTCACCAAAAGGGGCGCCAGCATGGAACCCAGGCCGTGCGAGCCATGCACGACGGATAGTACCGTGCCCTGGTTTTTTTTGAAGTTATCCGCAACGCTGCCATTCACCATGATATCTACGAATGTGAAGCCGATGCCCGCCGCCAGCACCAAAAACAGCATGACAAAATAGCCGGAGCCCGCATCCGCGTAGAAAGGGGAAAGGCCGATTAGCACGCTGCCGGACGCGAACAGTATCAGCCCAAACACAATGGCGGTGATTTTGTTATAACGCTCGCCCCACATGGCAAGGAAGACGGTGGCGGCAAGCGCGCCTATGGACTGCATAGTGACAATGAACCCCTGCTGCGACTCGCTGATTTTAAAATAATCCATCATGACGGTAGCGCTTGAGCCGATCACATTAAAGTAAAGCGCGTACACCACATAGGAACAACAGCAAAGAAGGGCGAGAATGAGAAAAGGACGCGAAACCCTAGACTGTGACATACTACTATCCCCCTATAACGCACGCAACCCTTCTCCCGTGGGAGTAGCTCATTCATGCGTGGCCTTGTATCAACTTTGGCAGCGGCACTACCCGCTTTTGCGCCGGGCGCCTCGCTTTTTCCTCTATTTTCCCCCGGTCGGCGCGTGGGCGGGCGGTGAAGAATGGAT
>DOMW01000157.1:0-6113 GCA_003510345.1 Clostridiales bacterium
ATTTAATCAGTGGTTACCTAGAGCAACTTGACAAGCGTTGCATACCTATATTGGCATTAGGACACACTATCCCCCGCGGCCAGATCGTGGGACGGCGGCTGCGCCTTGCCCGTATAGAGAAACTGCTTTTCACACGATAGGAACACGCCCACGAGCGTGGGGTCAAACTGCGTTCCGCTCCCCTCGCGGATGATCTTCACTGCTTCTTCATGCGAAAACGCGCGCTTGTATGGCCGGACGTTTATCAGCGCGTCGTATACATCGGCAATCGCCATCAGCCTTCCCATAAGCGGAATGTCCGTGCCGGAAATCCCGCTCGGATAACCCGCGCCGTCCCAGCGTTCGTGATGCGTGCCCGCCAAAATTCTGGCGTAATCCAAAAATGTGGTGGAAGTCGTCCTTTTATCGATTTTATCGATGATCTCCATGCCGAGCGTGGTGTGTTTTTTCATCTGCTCAAACTCTTCGGCGGTCAGTTTTCCCGGCTTCATCAGTATGCCGTCCCGGATAGCGATTTTCCCCACATCATGAAGTTGTGAGGACAGCAGGAACAAATCCATATCCCAACCCGCGATCATATTTGTATAGACGCCCTGCGCCTTCATGCAATCCACAAACCGCTCCAAAAAGAACCGGGTGCGTTCCACATGGCCGCCGGTGATGTCGTCGCGGTATTCCACAAGCTCGGATATCGTTTGCAGCACAGTAGTCTGAAGCTCAAAAACGATCGCCGCCTTTTGGTCAATTTCTTTTTCCAGATAACGTTTTTCCGTGATATCCATACAAAAACATTCCAGCAAACCGGGCGTACCGTCCGCGGCCATATCCACGATCCGCCCACGTTCCCACACCCACTTTTCGCCGCCGTCCTGCGTCAGGATCCGAAATACGATCTCCTTTGGCAGGCCTTTTTCAAGCGCTTCCGCGTGTTCCCGCCGCACAGCTTCCGCGTCGTCCGGGTGCACCAGCCCGAAGAGCTTTTCCATACCGCTGCCCACCAGTTGATCGGGCGTATAACCCGTAAGCGCCGTACTGCCCTGGCTGGCAAACGTAATGGTGAAATCGGGCGCGTCATTTGCGCATTGATAGACCATTCCGGGCAAATTATCCATCATATCCACAGTGTGGGCCGCCAGCTTCCGCCGGTCGGCGCTCGTGCGGGCAACCGCCATAAAGTCGGACAGCGAGGATACGAAATCCTTCTCCGCCGATGTCCACTCCCGTTTTTTGGGGAATGCCGGCGAGCGGTCCTGCTCGATGCACACCACACCGGCCAGCTTGCCTTCCACGCGCATGGGCGAGTCGAGCATAGCGCAGATATTTGGGCCGTAATCGCCCAGAATATCGGTCAGCACGTTGGGGAGCGCGGCATTATCGACCGCGATCTGGCGCTTTGTTTTAAGCAGGCGGATATAATCACGCGAGCCGGAAAGATCGAGGTCGGGCTGCACCGTTACCCTGTTTGAGGCGAGGTCAAACGTGGTGATGTTCCGGCATATCGCGTCTTCTTCCGATATACTCCATATGCCGACCCTGCTGGCTTCAAGCGCGATGCAGCCCTGCCGCGCGATGATTTTGGCGGCGTCTTCGAGCACACCGGCGGAAAGCGCGGGCGATTGCGTGATCTGCGCAAGCGCGTCCGCAAAAATCGCCTGTTCCGAATGGGACGTCCTTGAAGCGTAAGACAGATATGCGAAAAGCACAACGGTGAAAAACACGGTCAGCGGGGTGATATCAAAAGCATACCCTGTCGGATGGAACGAATAAAGAATATTCAGAATGAACGGGACGATTGTGCCGAACCCCGTGATAAGCAGCAAAGGGTTGCGCAGGAAATTTTTAATGATATAGGGAATCAAAAGCGCGTAAGCCCACATGCACGCAAAGGAAATCAGCAGATAGTGTATATTGAAAAGAATACCTTTTCCAAGGACGGGATAATCAAATGTCGTGAAGTACTGCATATGCAGCGGGCTTGTTATGAGCACCAGAATATCGATTGCGGGCAGGATGACTGTAAGATAGCGGATCAAACGGTATCTTCCCAGCTTTGACTCGGTAAAATTAAAGATGAACCAAAGCAGCAGCCAGGGCACAAAACAAGTGAACGCCACTTTGGTTGCATAGACGAACGCAAAGTAATCCCTGTTGACAACAGTGACCGCGGCATTCAGGAGCACCCAAAACAATGTGACGAGGCATAAGGGGAAAAATGTCTTCATCCGCTTGTCGTGGATATATCCGGCCCTGAACTGAATAAGGAGATAGCAAATAATGCCCGCTACAACGGTTGACACAAAAAACATCATCAATTCGCTGTTCATTTACTTCCCTCCCCGTTCATAGCGGACCGTCCGCTCCCGCCGCACCTCCGCCGTAACGATGTTTTTGTTACGCAAAAAGCGGCGCCTTTGGTTTTGGTTTATGATGAAAACTGTTAAAATGCGCACATTACCATAGCAGCCACAGGGAAATTACTTAACCCGGCATCTATGTGACTGATATGAAATAAAAATGTAGTATCAAAAACAATCTCTTTGTACGCCGGTTCATCGTATTAATGGTATACGTATTGTAGGCGGTATACAAAAAAGCTTGCCTGTTCATCTGACTATGCCGCTATTATACCACTTCCTTGTTATTCCTTTCAAGGATTTATTTATTAAATTTTACTTTAAATACTATATTTTACTCAATTTGATCTGTTTGCGCTGTCGCCTGTTCGGTAGGCCTGCGCTAAAAGACGCGGGTTAAACACACGGGTATTTTTAAGTAAAAATGGTATAAAGGGTATTATATACCGCAGGGCAAGCCCTGCACCCCACGCTAAAGTGCGCGCGTTCCGCCCCACAGGACTATTAAACCCTTTGATGGCCAGCCTCGCGCGGGTTTAGCGGAAATAGGACTTTCGCGCAACCCTCGCTTCGCTGGTCAATAAAAATAGCAGGAAGTGATTTACTTTGCGGCAAATCGATGCTATAATAATGCAGTTCGGCCAAATGGTTTACGGCAACACAGGGATATTTACACCCGTAGCCAACCAAGCGCCGACGCGTCACCTAAAGCGCATAGTATTCATAAGAACTGTATAATGTACCCGTGGCGCAGCTGGATAGCGCGACAGACTCCGACTCTGTAGGTCGAAGGTTCGAATCCTTTCGGGTACGCCAACAATTTCAAATCCGAACATCCGCTTTTGGGCGAGGTGGTCGGATTTGTTGTTTATTTAGAAAACTGATAAGCCGGCTAAAATAGGTTTATGGGAAGTATGTATCATGAACAAAAAAGCATATAATCTATTACGGATTAAGCCAATCCCGGTCTGGCCGCACGAGCAAACACGAATCGCTTTGCCCGCCCGCTGCAGAGCAACCCGAAAGACAGGCTGCCGCCAACAGGATGGCGCATAGTAAAAAAGCTATTGACCGAACACAACGTTCCATAGATTCATCCCTTGCCTTAACCTCGCTATAGCGCCGTTTATCATGAATCATAGATTTTGGATATGGAAAAGGGCGCAGACATTTTGCGTGTATTATTATGTGAGCGGATTATGCGCAAGTGTATTGGAATAATGTTTCTATGGACGGCGATCGCTCCAGGGAAAACAGCATAGAACTGGAATTCGACCTGAGCGAGGAACAGATGCGCCGCGTGATTAGCGTTGACATCCGTTTTTATCAGCGGGACGTGCCCGAACCCACGCCATCGCCCACGCCGACCCCTTCGGCCACAGCCAAGCCCAGCGCGGCGCCTAAAACCACACAGGAAACCCCGGCCGGTGATGTAGTGTTCAATGGGATATTCTGTTCAGGCAGCCCGCCGCCCGGAGAGGGGGTATTGAGCGTCACGTCGTTTGATGCCGCAGCCAACGGAGGTGGCGGCTATGACGTGCGCGTCACCATCAGGAATGAGACCGACTACCTTTGGGAGACGAACATCTACGCCCTGCTCTACGGCTACGACGCCATCGACCTCACGCTGGCGGAAGGCGTTTGGTTTGAAAAAGGCGCTTCGCAAACCTTCGCCTTTGAGGTAACGCCGGATATGGTCGCGAATGAAGATTGCAGGGTAAGTATCGAGTATACGTTTTAACCACACACGGGCCCCGGAAGGAATCACAATACAGGGTTGGCACCTCGGGCTAACTATCCCGACCGGTAATAAAAGCCCGGTGCTTGCCCCGAGTGAAATATTGCACACCCGCGCACAAGCGCGGGTGTGCCTTTTAACGGCGCTGTCATGGGCAGAAAAGGCAGCAAAGACGCGCGGCCTGAATGAATCAGCGAGAGGTTAGGGATACGAACCCGCTTTAATCTGCGGTTACCTGGGGCACATCACCCGGGTGCTACAAGAAATTCTGCTAAACTAATACGTGAGTTGTAGCGTGTATTCCGTCGCTTGCGTTATATGGGCGACGAAATCATACGAATAGCCCGCTTGCAGGTTTTTCAGCGGAATGGTGAACGCGGCGTCGGTCGTGAAAACTTCCCGCCACAAACTAGCATTTGTATTGAGATTTATGACCTCGATCACCGCTTCGCCGTCCGGCAAAGATAACGCGCAGCTAAGAGTGAGGCGTTCCACGCCGTCTTCGATATACAGAGACTCCCTGCCCATGCCGTCTGCCGGTTTTTTTCCGCTGTGCGAAAACGTAACCGTTGTTTCCCCAGTCTGCGTTATGGCGCAGGCCGCAAATACCAACGCCATGCAAAACAGGACGAGCGTAACCGCGGCCGGTAAAAACTTCCGCATGGCCGCCCCTTTACACCTGCACGCCAAATCGGTATTCCGTCACCGAAGTATATTGGTCGCCCGCTTTTAAAATGCTGTTTGGAAAATGCGGGAAATGAATACTGTCCGGGAAAAACTGCGTTTCCAGGCAGAACGCGCTGCGGCGGCCGTATTGCGCGCCATTCTTGCCCTTTGTAGCGCCTAGGTTGTTGCTGGTGTAGAACTGTACACCGGGCATATCCGTCCAGGTTTCCATGAAGCGGCCGGTTTTGGGGTCGTGAACCCGTGCCGCCCTGCGCATACCTATGCCGCGGATGATGTAATTTAGGTCATAACCGCCGCCCGCTTTGAGCATGGGGTGGCTTTCATCGATGCGTTCGCCGATGGCGCGCGGGCTGTTGAAATCAAATGGGGTGCCAAAAACCGACGCCACCTCTCCCGTGGGAACCAGATTTTGGTCATAAGCCGTAAAATGATCCGCGTCTATTTGCGCGATATACTCTTCTATGGAACCTTCGCCCCGCAGGTTGAAGTACGAATGGTTTGTTAGGTTGAGCGGCGTATCCTTATCGGTTTGCGCGGAATAGGTAATGCGCAGTATATTTTGGTCTGAAAGCGCGATCTCAACGCCCACATCCACATTGCCGGGGAACCCGCTTTCCCCTTCCTCACTCCTAAGCTTAAACAATACGGAATGCTCCCTTGCCTCCGCGTCCCAGGCGCGCCTGCTGAACCGAAGCGGGTCGCCATGGATCACGTATGGCTTGCCCGTATCACAAACAGGATAATAGGTTTGCCCGTTTATTTCATACGGGTGGCATGTGACACGGTTCGCGTACCTGCCTATGGTTACGCCGATGCTGGGGGAATTATCTTCATACCCGGAAGCCGTGTCATACCCGAGCACAACATCTGCCATATTGCCTTGGGAATCCGGCATGTGCAGCTCCATAATAGCACATCCAAGGTTTGTAAGCTTGATACCCGCCCCCACCGCGTTCTTGTAGGTAAACTCAAAAAGACCGTCGCCAACATGTTTCTGTTCCATCGCGCAATCCCCCCATCTGTTATGCGAACTTCATAGTAGTGTGCTTCCGAACTTTTCCGGTTGCCACTGTATTATATCATATTCCATTTTGTTTTTGTGAACTTAATTTGCTTAAAAAGAAGCTTGCGGTGTGTTTTAATCAGGTCGTCAAGAAAAAAGGTAAAACAGCAAAACAATCTTGCATTTGCTTTTGGGTATTCCTTTGTAGTCAAGGTATCCCTGCGGGATGTATTAGTGTCTCCGGCGGTTCAGAACCCACCTACGGTTCTAAAAACTCCCTTAAGAGCAAAGACATGAATAATCATAGGAAGCCATGCCTTACAATTCTATA
>DOMW01000157.1:6199-6391 GCA_003510345.1 Clostridiales bacterium
CTCATTCTTGCATACCGATTCATGCTAAAAGGTATAAAAAACATGGCGAAAAGCGGAACCTTGTGCTATAATATGCAAATGATAGCAATATGCAAAGGATAGCATGATGAATAACGACGATCATTCTTCGTATGCAAAGCGTTCCAGAAAATATAGAGATCATTCCAATTTTGGCTCGACCCAAAACAGCCC
>DOMW01000157.1:6422-6621 GCA_003510345.1 Clostridiales bacterium
AGGATATGGATATTATGGCGCCACCCGACAGCAGCCGGTATACGCAGAAAATCTTTCCTGCCGAAAACCCGCAGCGGGACGCACCACGGGAACCGTTGAAATTCCGCAGGCAGCGCAGTGACGCCCCCTTAGGCGACCTCGTTCCCCGCAGGGTCGGCCCGACGGAACAAACGGACAGCGCGGAAGGGCTTACGCGGCG
>DOMW01000156.1:0-4531 GCA_003510345.1 Clostridiales bacterium
ACCAAAGAGGAATACCCAAAAGCGAACACAAAATATTTGCATAGTAAAGTGCGAGAGCATATTTGAGCGGACATGCCTACCCCACCGCTAAAAATACCACGCCTATCGCCGCGATGATCCCCCCCGCGACAAGCAGCAGCCAGCCCATCACCCTGCTCAGAAGCAAACCGAATTTCGCGTTCTTTTCCGCAAACATAAGGACGGTAAAAATGCCCATCCAAAAAAGGTTCATCATTCCAAGGGGGAACATAACGATCATCAGCGCGGCGCAGCACCCTATGCAGGTAAGCCCGTGCCGCATACCCATCAAAAGCGCGCCGCCCTTGCCCTCCCGCCAGTTGCGCATAATGAAGCTGACCGGGTGCTGGCAGCCTTTCAGGCAGGCGTTTTTCAGCGGGCTTAGCTGGTATATGCCCGCAAACACGAACACGCCGCCCACAACAAGCCAGAGGATGCGCCAGTTTTGCAGGTAGCTCCCGACCAGCCCAAACAGCACATAGGCCGCCGCCCAGCACACAACCCCAAACAACGCCCACAAAACAACATAACCCAGCGTAAAAAACCACGATGGCGCGTACGCCCTGCCCTGCGTCTTGCGGCGCTCGCATATCTTATTCATGCACAATATCATGGGCAGCGCCGTGGGCAGCATCATGCCGACAGACATGGCGATCCACATAGGCACAAACATTTCAAAGGCCGGAAGTGACGGGCCGGAAGCGGCGGCGGCAAGGCGTTCTTCCATTGCCGCATCCATAGAGGGGTCCGCGGCGGCCATATCCATCACCATGCCGCCCATACCATCCGCGCTGCCCGCATACGCCGTATAGACCCACGCGAGCACGGTCAGCGCAATGATCACCGCTAAAATAACGGCCTGCCCGCGCGCCATTGTTTTTTTACCGGCCGACCCGGCTATACTTTTCTCCATACTCACCTTAATTGAGTTCCTTTATCTGCGTTTCTTCCAGCTTGCCCTGCGCCATTTGAAAGAGCCGGTTTCCATAGGCGACCGTATCCGGTTCGTGCGTCACCATCAATATAGCCGTTCCGCCGGTGTTGATTTCCTTAAAAAGCCGCATGATCTCTCCGGTGGTCTGCTCGTCGAGGTCGCCTGTCGGCTCGTCCGCTATCAATATCGCGGGGTCGTTAATGAGCGCCCGCGCGATTGCGGCGCGGCGTATCTCACCGCCCGAAAGCTCCGCCGGATACCGATCGGCAAGCTGCGCTATCCCCATCCGCCCAAGAAGGTCGCGCGCTTTTTCATGAACCGCCCCTTCCCGCTTAAACAGGTAAAACGGCAGGCATACGTTGTCGAGCAGCGTAAGGTTTGCGAGCACGCTGTAGCCCTGCGGCACATACCCCATTCGTTCATTGCGGACGCGCGATACCGCAAGGTCGCCCATGCCGCGCAGGTCGGCGCCTTCAAAAAGTATTGCGCCGCTTGTGGGTGCAAGCAACCCCGTGAGCATATTGAGCAGTGTAGATTTACCGCTGCCCGACCGCCCGACGACGCTGACAAAATCATTCTTCCCCAGCGAAAAACTCACATCGTTTACCGCTACCGTTTTGCGCGCTTTCGTCTGATATGTCTTTTTTATGCCTTTTACCTCGAGCAGCATCATTCGTTCTCCTTGATCATCAGGTACGTATCGGATTTCGCGACGCGGGCTACGGAATAGACGCTCGCGATCGGCCCTGTCACGGCTGCCACACCCAAGCTGAGCAGTATGTAGAAAACAAGCGCCCCCGGCGGCGGCTGCAAATATGGCAGCATCAGTGTACCCGCGATCAAATCCTGGAACGGGAACAAGATCAGGCTGCCCGTCAAAATGCCACATACCGCCCCCGCAAGGCTCACGAGCAGTGATTCCGCCAGCACAAGGCCGACCAGTTTTTTGCGGGTCGCCCCAAAAGCGCGGTACAGCCCAAATTCCCGCTTGCGCTCGTTCATCGTAACGGCAAACACCACAACCAGCACAAATACCGCCACAACGAAGAGCAGCACTATAATGCCCGTCGTGATCGTCGTCATCCCGGAAAGCTGCGAGGCGACCGTTTGCATCATACTATCCGCCGCCACAACGCCGACGTGCGAAAAGCGCGATTCGATCTCATTTTTCACCGCGCCCGCGTCCGTGTCCGGCGCAAGGCCGATCATAACGCACGACACCGTATCCCCCTCCGCACCGGCGGGGTGCACGGCTGTTTCGCCGGAAAGCGCAATCATATCGCGCGCCGTTTGCTTTGTCATGAAAACAGACGAATCAAAACCCATCCCGGTTTCATCCAGCTTTGCCGCAACGGTATAGGGCTGCCCGTAGAAAATAACCTCATCGCCGGGTTCGGCCAATATCAGCGAACCGACGACGACTTCCCCTTCGCCAATATCGTCTTTTATACTGTTTCTGATCCACGGGGAAACCGTGAAATCCGAGTCCTGGTCGTATCCGATCAATTGCACGGGCACCGTACAGCAAGCCGCGTCCAGTGACGCGATAAAGAGCTGGGAAGACGCCCGCTCTACGCCGGGCAGCCCGGCCAGTGTTTCCACAAGCCCGCTTTCCAAATAAAACGTGCTCGGCTCACTCCGCAAAAGCGACCCGGTAAGCGCGTTTTCATAGCCTTTGGGCACGGCCATCAAGTCCGCCCCCATTCGCCCGGATAAGCTCTCCATGCCGCGCTCGGTGCTGGCAATCAAGATAGAACCGCAGAAAACAGCGAATGCGAACACCGCCACGATTACGATAAGGCCTGTCGTGCGAAATTTCCTTGCCGCGAGGTTTTTCCCCGCAAGCGCAAATGTGTGTAACCTACCGCTCAATTATTCCCTCCGTGTATTCCGTATTTGCAGCAACGCGCTGCCGCCGCCCACTATGATCGTGAACGCGCCAGCGAGCAACAGCCCCGGCTGCGACCCCACGCGGCAGGCCATTCCCTGCCCCGGGCAAACGCCTATAATCACCGTCGCCAGCAAAATAACCAGCATGCCGCACACCGCAGCCACAATATAAACGGCAACCCCCGCCTTGCCGCGCGCAAAAAGCAGCCTTAAAAACCCGCACACCATAACGACGATGCCGGGTATAATCTCAGCTACGGCGGTATAGTGGCACTTCATCGGCACGGCGCCCCCGTTCAGCAGCGCAAGCCGCCCCGTGCACACGGGCAATAGTATATTCGGGATTAAGATAATGAGAAGGCCGAGTGTAATCAACAAAACCGCCCCGGCTGTTCCTTTGCTTTTCAATGTCGTTCTCCAAGTGTCTTCAAATGTCTTAAAAAAACTTTACCGGGACAAAAACCTTGCGATCTTCGCCCCGGTAATTTAAATTCAATTCCTTTTTTCGTTAATTCCTTGCGCCAAGCTTCAGGTTATCCGCCCATATGTACCTAGCGTAAAGGCCGCTTCTTCCCGTGTTGTTGAAGCTGTACCCATGATCCCGGTACCACATTTGGCCGGTCAGGCACTGCACACAGTCGCCGCCCTGCGTCTGCGGGTGGATATTCTTCAGCTCGACCACAGCGTCGTCGTGCATCCCCTTGATCGCCTTTACCGTGCACTCGCCCACGCCGTCCACCGCCGCGTAAAGTTCCCTGTCGCGCACCTCGATCGTCACTTTCGCGCGCTTAAAACCAAGGTTCACTTCCATGCAGTCGGTAAGGGCAACGGGCGTTCCGCCGGCTTTTCCTGTCAAAATCTTCTCGAGCGCGTCAAACTGCTGCTCTGTCGCCGTCTCGTCCACGTAATACGCGATGCTCCAGTTTTCCACAAGCATCAGCGGCCCCGGCGAATAGCAGGCAAGCACGAAATTCACGCCCGCAAGGTCGATATCCTCATAGTGCCCTTTGTCGATCGTATAGGCGAGGAACAGGTCGCAATGCCCATCCGTAGCCGGTACTTTGTTGTTGCCCACGCCATTTACAAGGCAGGGGCATACCACATCGCAGTTACAGCTCTCCAGATAGTCGCCTTCAATTCGCCATACCTTCTCTTTTTCTTCCATAACCGTGCTACTCCTTAACTCTATTATGCAGCGGCCTTCGCGGCCTTTTTCCTCTTGCGTCCGGACGGGTTGGAATAGTCGAGCGCAATGATGATGAGCAGCACCGCGCCCCAAATGAGGAAGCGGTAGAAGCTGTTGATCTCCGGGAACAAGTTGATCCCCGTAGATAGTATTTGCAGCACAATCACGGCAAGCACAACGCCCGCCACCTTGCCATAGCCGCCGTTCGGGTTTACACCCCCCAAAACGGCGATCAATATCGTCTGGAGCTGGTAAGACGCGCCGTAATCCGCTTTTGCCGAGTTGTAGTTCGCCATCATGATGAGGCCGGAAAGCCCCGCCAAAAGGCCGGACAACATATACGCTTTCAGGTAAAGCTGCGTTGTTTTAAGGCCCGCGTACCGCGCCGCCTTCGCGTTGGTCCCCAGCATGTAGATTTTTGTGCCAAACGTCGTCCTGTTGACCAATATAACCATCAAGATCACCACGATCACGAATATGATAAGCGGCATGGGTATCGCGCC
>DOMW01000156.1:4555-12413 GCA_003510345.1 Clostridiales bacterium
AGCAGTATAGCGATGCCCTTATACAACTCGAACGTACCGAGCGTCGTCAATATGGGCGGTATTTTCACTTTCGACACCAAAAAACCATTCAATAGCCCGCAGCCTATACCGACCGCAAACCCCAGTACAAATGTTAAGAATATCTGCCCCCCTACGCCAGCGCCTTCCGGCAGGTTGGTCGTAGCGCCCACAAGGTACAGCGCGCACACAACACCCGACAAGTTCGCGATGCTGACCACGGAAAGGTCGATACCGGCGGTGATCATGCAGAGCATAACGCCCAACGCCATGATCCCGAATTCCGGGAACTGCACACCCATCGACTGGAATGTGGTGGGTTTCAGAAATTGTTCAGATTTTGTAATTGCGAAGAACACAAATATAACGATGAGCATGATCACCAAACGGGTGATATACGGATCTTTACGAAATGCCCCTCTTAATCCTCCGGCAGTTGCCGTAGTAGATTTATCAGCCATTTTTCTTCCCCCTTACTGCTTGATCCCGACAAGCTTGTTGTTTTGGCGCGCCACCTGCATAGCGGAAATACCCGTACCCACGATGATAAGTACGCCAAGGAAAAAGCCTTGCCAGAATGTTGGCACGCCGAGCAAGATCAGGCTGTTTTGCACAATACTGATCAATACCGTGCCGAGCATGGCGCCGGTGAGCGTACCCACGCCGCCTGTGATCGCCGTTCCGCCCAACACCACGGCGGCAATGACCATCATCTCCGAACCCATCAGGTTTGTCGGGTGCATGATCCCCGTTTGGCATGTGCGGATAAGCCCCGCCACACTGGCGATCGCGCCAACCAGCACATAAAGCCAGAATTTTGTGGCGCCCACGTTGAAACCGGCGCGTTTCGCCGAGTTTTCGTCGCCGCCGATCGCATAGATCGCCCTGCCAAACATGGTATAGCGCATGATAAAGAACGCAATCAGCACAATCGCGACCAATACCAAAAACAGCGCCGGCATGTTGGATGTAATGCCCGTTTCCGCATTCTGCGCCACAAACAGGTTCGCTTTGGCAAACTCGTCATAAGCGCGAGGCAGGCTCTGCATCTGCCCCGCCTCAAGAACCCCCTGCATAATGCCGCGGAACACGCTTGATGTGCCGAGCGTTAAGATCATCGAGGAAACGGTGAGCTTAGATACGAGCAGGCCGTTCAAAGCGCCGAGAAGCGCGCCCAGCCCGCAAACCATGATCAGCGGGACAATGATATTCCCCTGATACTCCACGTCGAGCGACCACCGCACGACCACGTATACGCTTAATGAAGCAAGCGCCGGAAACGATACGTCGATACCGCCGGATATAATGACCATGAATGCCCCGACAGCAAATATCCCTGAAACGATCATCGCGTTTGCCTGATCCACAATATTGTTTGGCGTAAAGAACTGCCCGCTTCTTGCCTGGATAACCAAACACATGATGACAATAACAATAAGGATATAGAATTCGTTTCTGCGCAGCAGTTTTCTATATAATGATTTCACTTTATTTTTACTCCTTCGCCCTTATTTTTTGTTTAGGAAGCATCCGACGACGTCATCATCTCAGCAAGCTGATTTTCGCTTATTTCCCTCGGATTGACCTCACCGGTGATCTTCCCGGCCTTCATGAGTAATACTCTGCTGCAATTCCTTATTACTTCGGGTATATCATCGGAAATAATGATGATCGCCATGCCGTTGTTCGCAAGATTGTGCAACGTCTCATGGATATCATGCTTGGAACCGATGTCAACACCTACCGTAGGCCCGTTCATGATCAGAATATCCGGGTGCGTCGCCAGCCATCTGGCGAGAACGATCCTCTGCTGGTTACCGCCGGAAAGCGTATTTGCCGCGTTTTCGGGGTTTTTTGTAGCGATCTTGAGGTCGGCCACCCATTTGTCCACTTCGCTTTGTCGCTTTGCGTCATCCCAGAAACCGGCTCCCCTGGTCAAATTGTCTACTTCCGAAACAGTGATATTGTCCGCAATGGAGCGCGACAGGAACAACCCTTCCGTCAGCCTGTCTTCCGGTAGGTATCCAATGTTTTCTTTCATGGCCTTCTGTACGCTGGTAAACTCCGCCGGTTTACCGTGCACCATGATTGTGCCGCTGTCCGTCTTGTGCAAACCAAACAACGCCAGCGCAAGCTCCGTGCGTCCCGAGCCTAAAAGGCCGGTAATGCCAAGTATCTCGCCTTTTCGCAGGTCAAAATCTACATTATAAAAACCGTTCTCCATCGAAAGGTCCCGCACCTCGAGCACAGGCTCCGCCGAAACATTCGCCGGCTCAAAAAACTTGCTTTCAAATTCACGGCCGGTCATATAGTAAGAGAACTTTTTATCATCCAATTCATCCGCGTTGCATGTAATCACATTCTCGCCGTTCCGCATGATCGTAAAGCGTTCACTGATCTCGAATACCTCGTCCAGTTTATGGCTTACAAACAAAACAGCGATGCCCTGTTTCTGCAAATCAAGAATGATCTTAAAGAGCGCCGTAACTTCCTTTTTCGTAAGGGCGGTCGTCGGCTCATCCATAATAATCAGCTTCGCGCCATGCATCAGCGCTCTTGAAATAGCAACAAGCTGTTTATCCGCGACGGATAAATCCCCCACCAACGTGTTAAGATCCACTTTAAAATCGATATTGCCCGCCGCTTTTTGCGCGATCTCACGCATCCGTTTCCAATTTACAAATTTTTTCTTCTCTGCCAGTTCGGTGTTGTACGCAAGGTTTTCCATCACAGTAAGATTCGGGAAGATAGAAAAATCCTGATATATTACCTGGATCCCGTTCATAATAGCTTCCCTGGGAGTAATTTCAGTGTATTGCTTTCCGCTGAACTCTACGACCCCTTCATCCATTGTATACACGCCGGAAATGACCTTAATGATGGTAGACTTTCCACAACCGTTTTCGCCCGCGAGGCAATGGATCTCACCCGGTTTGATTTCCAGATGCACCTTGTTAAGCGCCTTGACCCCAGCAAAGGACTTGCTTACATCCGTAACTTTTAAAATATATTCCTCAGGCATAAGCTGACTTCCTTTCCCAATCACGTAAAGAATTCAATCGCTCGATAGTCAATCGGTAAAAACTTGCGGACGGGCGATTGAACCCGTCCGCAAACATCTCTCATGGAATTTTTTTAGAAATCCCAATCATCCACATTGTCCATTGTAACTGTTATCCACCCTGCGCCTTCTATCAGGTTGGCCTGTACCGGGCTGAATGTGCAAGCTTCATAACCGGGGGCGATGAGGTTTAAGGGTTCCGCGATCGTCTCGCCGTTCAGCATCCTTACGGCCAGCGCGCACATCGCATAGTTTGCCTGCGCGGCATCCCACAGGATAGCCGAGTCAACAATACCCTTTTCCATGATGGGCTTCAGTTCCTGCGGCATAGACGTTCCAGCTGTGAAGAATTTGCCTTGCAGGCCGAGTTCCTCGATCGCGCGGGCGACAGCGGGTACGCAGAATGTAGAAGTACCGAAGATACCTTTCAGGTCGGGATATTTTTTGATCAGCTCTTTCGCTTTTTGATAAGCTACTTCAGCGTTATCTTCCATTTCAACCCTGGGCTCTTCTTCCAGAAGCTGCATGTTCGGATACGCTTCAAGCTGGCGTTCCACGCCGCCGTCCGCCCACTGGTTGTGGGAAGCATTTGTTACGTGCGCCACCATTGTGGTGTAGATGCCTTCTTCGCCCATTGCTTTAGCCAGGTTGTCCATAATGAACGCGCCATAGCTTGTGTTGTTGAACGCTTCTACAGCATAGTCCATGTTCTGTGTTGTGGAACCTTCATGTGTCAAAACGATGATGCCCTGATCCATCGCCTTTTTCAGCACGGTTTCCATCGAAGCGGGGTCAAGCGGAACAACGCAGATCGCGTCTACGCCCTGCGCAACAAGGTCTTCCACAACCTGCACCTGCGCCGTAGCGTCAGATTCGGCCGGGCCCCTTGCGATCGCATTGATGCCTGTGTCGGCAGCAAACTGCTCTACGNNCCGCCATACCGCGGATGTGCCAGGGGTTGGTAGCGTCTTTCACAACAACCGCGATCGTCCAATCGCCGGTCATGGTTTCAAGGCCGCCATAAGTGGTGCCGCCAGCGGGAGCTTCGCTCGCCGGAGCTTCCGATGCCGGAGCTTCCGATGCGGGCGCTTCCGATGCCGGAGCTTCGCTAGGTGTTGCGGCCGGTGCCGAGCAGGCAACCAACGCAAACACAAGCAGTACAGCTAAAATTGTTACTAGTGCTTTTTTCATTATTATTCTTCCTCCTTTTATTTCAATGCCAACTATTTTTTTGGCACTTGAATCATATGTATATAAGCCGACCTAAAAGCCGCGGCTTTCTTCAATTTGTTTCCTCCACGCCATATAGCGGCAGCCGGTTACCCAGCACCGAACCGCGTGTAATAATTTTTGCGTCCACCACGCTGTGCGGTATGCCGATCGCCGTGCCATGGATCAAATTAAGGACATTCCTGAAACTGTATAACCCAAGCTCGTTCATATTCTGCGCCACCGTGGTAAGCGGCGGATCGAGATGCGCGGCAACCGATATATCGTCAAACCCCGTTATCCCGATATCTTCGGGAATTCTCAGGCCATTTTCTTTCAACGCAGAGCTAACCCCTATCGCAATAAGGTCACTTGTCGTTACAAATACTTCGGGCAAATCTTTTGCCGTATGTTTTTCCATGTATTCCTTCAAACACTGATTTGCCGTTGTTACTTTGTCTGTCCTATGTTTGGGTAAAATGAGCGTATGCTGGTCTTGCAGCCTCAATCCGTTCTCCTCTACACCAATTTTAAAACCCAGAAACCTTTCTTTTAAATTGTGTAATTCCAAAGATTCGGATACATAACCTAATTTAGTATAGCCCCACGTGCTCAATAATGCAACTAAATCCCGCATAATTGTTACATTATCTGTTGTGACCGTAGGAAAAGGCGTTCCCATAAGCTTTCTGTCGCACAATACAACGGGGATCGATTTATTTGCCCTGCGTATGATGTTCGCATCCATCGCGCCGCCGGTAAATATGATGCCCTCTACGCCTTTTTCGATCATCGCCTCAACACACATATATTCTCGCTTATAATCATACGCGATCTCGCCGATCAGTACCGAGTAGTTTTCCGCCGCCGCCGCATTCATTACGGCATTAGTGCACCTGGAATAAAACTCATTCGTCATATCCGCCAGCATCATTCCGATAACCTTGGAAGAAGCCCCGCCGCCACGCGCCTTGCGGTTGCTTGGGATATAATTCATCGCGCGAATCACTTCTAATACTCTGTTTTTTGTCGCATCCGATATCTTTGCCGTCCCATTTAATACATGGGAGACAGTAGATACCGCCACACCGGATTCCTGCGCAACGTCTTTAATTGTCACTTTTTTTTCTTTCATACGAAAACGCGCACCGGAAAGACCGACCTTCCCCTTCTATTCTTGACTTTTGATATATTGATACATTCTCAAATGTGTATTTCATCAAGAAGTATAACGGATGAAATGATAAAACGCAACCCCTTTTTCAAAAATTGTAATGAAATTTTTTATTGCGTTTTCACATTATTTAACGATTGTAAAGTAAATATTCCCTATTTTATAACAGAAGCCCCCTGTTATCAATATCCCGTTGGTTACGCCGTATAATGCATTTTCCAATGGACACGGCGATTTAAACGTTTCATTTAAATGGTAAATACAGGTAAACTCAAAATTGTTACTTTTCAATGAAAAAAATGTAACAGTTTCATACGATGAGATCAAGAAGCTATTGGACAAAAAGAAAAGCCCTGAGGTCATGATGACAATCAGAGTTCGCCTTTGAAAGCTTCTGGTAAAGCGCGGCTTGTAAGAGACGAACTGGTATATTTTCGCAGGGCGTTTGGGGTGGTGATAGCACCATTTTAGCATTAGAGGTTTTTGCTTGAAGCTAAAGCTTTTCTCACTCCCTCGGCACAGTCAGGGGTTTATGTCACGTTAAAGCTCACAATACAAATGACGCCTTATGCAGGCGCCATTTTTTGTTTGTTACTGTTAGCGTTCCCCAATCCTGTCCACCAAGCGGGTTCCCCGTTCTATTGGAGTGTACATATTAAGTTTTCCATTATAGTGGCCGTTTTCCACAGATGAAATTGTTTTTGATCCACGACCCGATTTGCCGCACCACTACTTTACCGTTACTGGAAGAACCGTCTACCATCATGCCGTCTCCCAGATATATCGCCACATGGCCGCTTACACAGATGACATCCCCGCGTTGCAGGTCGTTGTAGCCAATCGTCGCGTAGCCGGATTTCGCCCAACCGCCGGACGTCATGTATCCTATGCTGTTGCCGCTCTGGTTCAGTGCGTAATACACCAGCCCGGAGCAGTCGAACGTATCGGGGCCTTTGCCGCCCAGCACGTATTTTTTGCCTTCCTGCGCCAGCGCCGCGCTTACAAACGCTTCCACATTGCCGGGGTCTGCCGCCGCTGCCGGAGCGGGTTCAGGCTGTGGCGTGGGTTCAGGCTTAGGTGTGGATTCCGGCTTAGGTGCGGACGCACTTCCACCGTCGCCATTATCCTTCGAACCGCCGGATTCTTCCGTAGTTTCGTCCGGTTGCTTCTCCTGATCTTCCAGATACGTTTCTGATGGTATCGCTTCGCTGGAATACAACACTTCTTTTGTATAAGCGCCCACGCTTCCGTCATCCGTAAGGCCGTTCATTCTCTGGAAATACTTCACGGCGGACTCTGTCTCCGTACCAAAATAACCGGTGACCGAGACAGGATACCCAAGATCCGCAAGCCTCTGCTGCATGCTTTCCACATCCGCACCATCCGCACCCAGTGTTACTGTGTACGGTTTCGCGCCTTCGGAAAACAGCAGTTCCTGCGTCTTAACGCCCGCGATGCCGTCCATTTGCAGGCCGTGTTTCCTCTGGAAATACCCAACCGCCTGCTTCGTGACATCCCCATAATAATCAGTGGGTTCATCATTTTCCATATAGTTAAGCTCTGTAAGCCTTTTCTGCAACTCAATCACATCGGCATGGTTTGTGCCCGGCACAAGATCCATGTACACCTTCTCTTCCACTGCCGGCGCTTCCGTAGGCGCGCTTTCCACCACACCGGAGAACTGTAAATCCGCCGCCTGCGCGCCGCCCGTCATCGTTTCTTCCAGCAAAACGCCGGGATCCGCCGCTTCCGGCAACGGGCTGCTTTCACCAGGCTGCACCTGCGCCTCCGGCTGCTCTTCCGGTACTTCCGGCTGCACTTGCTGAACCACAGGTTCAGTCACTTCCGGCTGCACAATTCTGTTCATGTTACCATTTGCCGCGATGCCGACTACCGGCACAAGCACGGCCAACAGCACTGCAATAGACACAAGCAGCATCTTTTTTCTGTGCTTGTAATAGCTTACACTTTTTCCCGCCGTACCTTCGGCTATACGTTGCGTAATACCACTCAATTTCTCTTTCATAGCGCTGCCCACCTTAGAAAAAAGTTCTTTCATACTGTCTCCTATCGCGTTGTTTGCTTCCATTTTTCTGTAGATGCTATGGTGTATTTTGTATTCTACTACAATTCAATAAAAAAGTAAATAGTTTTGTAACATTTTTTTAATATTTTTTCGAACGCATTGTTCAAAGTGGGTTTTCTAGGCAATATTTCTTATTTAACACGATAGTATTCTGTCTTTTTTATGTAATAATTGCAAGTAGCTGCTGAGCAATTCAGACCACATATCATTTTTTCCTTTTTGTAGGTGGCAGTATAACAAGGTTTGTTTGTACCCCGGTTAGGGGGGCAAGATTTGACCCGCCCTGTGCTGTTGATGAAAGAAAGGGTAA
>DOMW01000261.1:0-2096 GCA_003510345.1 Clostridiales bacterium
GGCCGCGAAAGGCGCGGGCGCGCTTGTCATCGCCGGGGTAGACCCTTCTTCGCTGGGCGTGCTGGAAGCGCCGGGCGCGATGGGCGCGGACTACGCCGTGGGCGACTACCAGCCGCTGGGGCTGCACATGGGCTATGGCGGCAGCCTGTCCGGGTTTATCTGCACAAAGGATGAAGAAAAGTTTGTGGCCGAGTATCCGCTGTTGCTTTTCGGGCTGACAGACACCGTGAAAGACGGCGAATACGGGTTCGGTGAGGTGTTCTATGAGAGGACGTCGTACGCATCGCGCGAGAAAGGCAAGGACTTTGTGGGCACGGCGACCGCGCTGCACGGTATTGTGGCGGGCGTGTATATGGCGCTGATGGGCCCGAAAGGGTTTGACGAACTGGGGCGCGGCATTTTGCAGCGCGCGGCCTACGCCAAAAAGAAACTGGCGGGGGTAAGTGGCGTATCCATACCGCTCGAAGGCGTTTCGTACTGCGATTTTTTGGTGAACTTTGATAAAACGGGCAAAACGGTGGCAGAGGTCAACGCGGCGCTGCTCAAGAACGATATATTCGGCGGCAAGGATGTGAGCGGCGACTTCCCCGCGTTCGGGCAGAGCGCGCTTTACAGCATCACGGAAATGCACAGCAAGGAAGATATCGACAAGCTTATATCCGCGCTCGCGAAAGTCCTGGGCGCATCCAAATAGAAAGGGGGCAGTAAACCATGGCAAAAGTGAAACTACGGAAAAATTTCCATCAGGCAAGTTGGGATGAACCTATGATCTATGAAATGTCCACACCCGGCGTGCGGGGTATTCTGCCACCCGAGGTGGAGGCGGAAATAGAAGCGGAGGTGGGCGACGTTTTGGTGCAGCTCCCCAAAGGCATTGTGCGCGAGAAACCCGCGCCGCTGCCCGAGGTAGATCAAAAGCATGTATTACAGCATTGGATCCATCTTGCGCAGGAGACGATGGGCAGTAACCTTTCAAACGACATTAGCGAAGGCACTTGCACAATGAAATACAACCCGCGCCTCGGGGAAACGCTGGCTATGCACCCGGGGTATGCCGAACTGCACCCGGACCAGCCTGCCGAAAGCGTGCAGGGTATGCTGGAAATCTACCACAGCTTTGAGAAGGTGGTGAAGCAGGTTTCCGGGCTGGATAAATTCACGTTGCAGCCGGGCGGCGGCAACCACGCGGTGTATACGGCGGCGAGCATTGTGCGCGCGTACCACGAGGCGAATGGCGAGGCCGACCAGCGCGACGAGGTCATCACGACCATATTCTCGCACCCGTGCGACGCGGCGACGCCTATGACGGCGGGCTATAAGATCATCACGATCTACCCGGACGAACGCGGCATACCCGATTTGGAAGCGATCAAAAACGCGGTTTCCGAGCGCACGGCGGCGATATTTATGACAAACCCGGAAGATATCGGCATATACAACCCCAACGTGCTGGAGATCACAAAAGCGGTGCACGACGCGGGCGGCCTGTGCTTCTACGACCAGGCGAACGCCAACGCGTTTTTGGGCGTGGCGCGCGCGAAGGAAGCGGGCTTTGACATGTGCCACTTCAACGTGCACAAGACATTCGGCACGCCGCACGGCTGCTCCGGCCCGGGCAACGGCGCGTTTGGGTGCCGGGAGTTTTTGGCGAAATTCCTGCCTGTGCCCACGGTGGAGTTTGACGGCGATCAGTACTGGCTGAACTATGATTACCCCGAGAGCATCGGTAAGGTGCGCGACTTTATCGGCACAGCGGGCGTGCTGCTGCGCGCGTACGCGTGGTCTATGAACATGGGGGCGCGCGGCCTTAGGGAGTGTGCGGACGTTTCGGTGATCAACAACAACTACATGCGCAAGAAACTGGAATCCATTCCCGGCGTGACGAGCGCGTTTGCGGATAACGGCATTGTGCGGCAGGAACAGGTGCGCTATAGTTTTGAAGAACTCGAAAAAGAGACAGGCGTGGGCACGGACGACATCACGCGGCGCACGCTGGATTTCGGTATCCCGTGGTATTGGCAGAGCCATCACCCGTGGGTCATTCCCGAGCCGATGACGCTTGAGCCTTGCGAGACATACAGCAAGGAAGATATCGA
>DOMW01000261.1:2177-3069 GCA_003510345.1 Clostridiales bacterium
AAAAGTGGGCGCTTACGTGGGCGGCGTATCAGAGGAAGTTTGGGAAGTGAGCTTTCCTCCTGTGGGCGCGGCGTGTGCCGCGTCCGCAGGTTGTAACCCCCCAAAATATAAGGCGGCATGCAAGAATGAGAAAGATATCTATCAAAAACTATAGGGTATTTCTCTGGGGTCAAGGTATCACTGCGTGATGATTAAAATGCCTCCGGCGGCTCAAGGACGCTGCGCTCCTTGAGAATCCTCGCTTTAGAGGCGGTTTCCAGTGAGCCCCGTACCAAACATACATTTATGACTATCTGTTGGGGGTTACACGCCTTTAAGGGAGTTTTTAGNNATCCCGCAGGGATACCTTGACCCTAAAGGAATATCTACGAGAAAACACAAGATTATTTTACTGTTTTGTCTTTGTAGTTTATCATTTTAACGTTCTTGACACTCTGTGGGCACGGTATGTGTCGTGTCCTATTTTAGGGTATCCATGTGAGATAATAATCGTATTAAAAAGTAGTGCGCGGGCGGGTGCGGCATTGCAATGGAAACACAGGTGAACTATGTTAAAACTGGGACTCATCATAAACCCCGTGGCGGGCATAGGCGGAAAAGTGGGGCTTAAGGGCAGCGACGGCGCGGATACGGTCGCGCGCGCCCTGAAACTTGGGGCCCGCCCTGAAAGCGGTGAAAAAGCAGCGCGGGCGGTGCGGGAGTTCGCGGGCCTTGCGGATAGTTTCACGCTGTTTACCTGTGCGGGCGCGATGGGGCAGGATGTTGCCGGGAAATGCGGGCTAAACGCCAAAATCTGCGGCGGCGCTTTGCATGGCGAAAGCAACGCGGGAGATACGGCGGACGCGGCGCGGGCGATGGCGGCTTTAGGCGTCGATCTGCTGCTGTTCGCGGG
>DOMW01000256.1:0-329 GCA_003510345.1 Clostridiales bacterium
TAAAATATCAAGTCATGAACATGGAGGACGAAAGCCTGCTGGCAAAAGGGCTGGCCGAGCGGATCGGCCTCGAAAAATCGCTTTTGACGCACACACCGGCGGGCAAGGATAAGGTGAAGATCGAAGTGGATATGCCCACGCACGGCGATGCGATGAAGGCGGTTATATCGGCTCTGACCAGCCCGGAGCACGGGGTNNATTGTGGCGGTGGGCCACCGCGTGGTACACGGCGCGGAGGAGTTTTATGAGTCGACGCTTGTGAACGACGCGGTGCTCGGGAAGGTACGCGAGTGTATCGACCTCGCCCCGTCGCACAACCCGGCGAACTT
>DOMW01000256.1:355-2257 GCA_003510345.1 Clostridiales bacterium
CGGCGTTTCATCAGACGATGCCCGATTACGCGTACCTTTACGGCATCAAATATGACGCGTATGTGGATTATAAGATCCGCCGCTACGGGTTCCACGGCACGTCGCACCGGTATGTGGCGTTGCGCGCGCCCGCGTTTTTAGGGAAGGACGGCGGTAAGCTGAAGATGATCACCTGCCACCTCGGGAACGGGTCGAGCATCGCGGCGATACAGAACGGCAAAAGCGTGGATACCTCGATGGGCTTAACGCCGCTCGAGGGGCTGATGATGGGTACGCGCTCGGGTGACCTTGACCCGGCCGCGGTGCAGTTTCTTGCCAAAAAATATGATATGGATGTGGACGGTGTGATCGGCTACTTGAATAAGCAGTGCGGTGTGAAAGGTGTTTCGGGTGTGAGCAGCGACTTTAGGGATCTTTGGGAAGCGGCGGACGGCGGCAACAAAATGGCGAGCCTGGCGCTTAGTATGTTCTCTTACCGCATTAGAAAGTACATTGGCGCGTATGCCGCGGCGATGGACGGTGTGGATGTGATTGCTTTTGCCGGCGGCATTGGGGAAAATGACTCCCATGTGCGGCGGGATGTGCTAACAGGGCTGTCGTACCTTGGCGTGGAGTTTGACGAGCAGGCGAACAACGTGCGCGGCGAGGAACGTGTGATTACAAAGGCGGGGTCTAAGGTGGTCGCGGCGGTGGTTCCGACGGATGAGGAACTGATGATCGCGCGGGATACATATGAGATTTGCTGTAAATAGATAATAGAGCGTTTTAGTCTTTTACAGGCATATGGGTAAGACCGTATGCCTGTTTTCTGTTTGAAAAGGGCGATAGGGCTTGTTAGAGGTGTGCGTCTGTTTGAACTTTTGTATTTGCTTGGGAGGTAGGATATGTCTGCATAAATATGAACCCGTATTTTTCTGTGCAAATATCTTTCGCTTGCTTTTGGGTATTCCTCATGGGTCAAGGTATCCCTGCGGGATGATTTAGAGCCTCCGGCGGTTCAGAACCTACGGTTCTAAAAACTCCCTTAAAGGCGCAAAAAGCATTTCAGATGACATTGCCAAGCGTGATTGATTATGCCATATGACAATAATAGCACAGAGCGGCATTGAAGCGAGGATTCTCAAGGAGAACGGAGCACGACCGCGCCACGATTGGCGATGCAGGGAGCGCGATGTTCGCTGAACGCGAGGGGAGCAAGTCGCTGCCCTATGCGACGCGGCGAGCCCGCAGTGAAGCGGGAAGCGAGTCCTTGAGCCGCCGGAGGCATTCTAATCATCACGTAGTGATACCTTGACCCTAGGGGAATACCCTATAGCTTTTGATAGACTCCGCTCTTATTTTTGCGCACCGATGCATACTTTGGCGGTTTTTTGACACATTGCTGTTCCCGTGCACAGCGCGGGAAAGGTTCTAACAATTAATGTAAAAACCTGTACCGCCCGGCGCAATGAAATCTGTGCCGTCAAAACTCTTAATACGTGCAAAAAGACCGCTCCCTGTAGATTTTACTGGAACAAATCGCTTCCCTGTACTATAATATGTCTGTGCTTTTTACATAACTGTTGCATAATAATGCGTAATATGCGTATAATATGAATAAAAATGAATTACATCGTGGAGGAGAAACCCTATGAAACAATATAAAAAAGTGGCGCTGGCCTATTCCGGCGGCCTCGATACATCCATAATCATCCCGTGGCTCAAAGAAAACTACGGCTGCGAGGTGGTCGCGGTGTGCGGCAATGTGGGCCAAGGCAAGGAACTGGACGGGCTGGAGGAAAAGGCCATAAAAACCGGCGCGAGCAAGGCGTATATTGAGGACTTGACCGAAGAGTTCATCACCGATTTCGTCTACCCGACCATGCAGGCAGGTGCGGAATATGAAAACAAATATTTGCTCGG
>DOMW01000256.1:2279-2645 GCA_003510345.1 Clostridiales bacterium
GCTGCGACGCCATCGCCCACGGCGCGACGGGCAAAGGCAACGACCAGGTGCGGTTTGAGCTTACGGTAAAGGCGCTCGCCCCGGAGATGGACATTATCGCGCCCTGGCGCATCTGGGATATCAAGTCGCGTGATGAGGAGATCGAATACGCCGAAGCGCGCGGCATCCCGGTGCCCGTCACAAAGGAAAACAACTACAGCATGGACGCGAATATCTGGCACCTTTCACACGAAGGCTCCGACCTTGAAGACCCGTGGAACGAGCCGAAAAATGATATGCTGATGATCTGCACGCCCCCGGAAGACGCGCCGGATAAACCAACGTATGCGGAACTCGAATTCAAAAACGGTATCCCTGTAAAAATAG
>DOMW01000045.1 GCA_003510345.1 Clostridiales bacterium
TTCTAAAAACTCCCTTAAAAGCGTGAGGCTCGCTGGAAGCAGTCTTTAAAGCAAGGATTCTCAAGAAGAATGGAGCGCGACCACGCCACGATTGGCGATGCAGGGAGCGCGACATTCGCTGAACGCGAGGTGAGCAAGTCGCTGCCCTATGCAACGCGGCGAGCCCGCAGTGAAGCGGGAAGCGAGTCCTTGAGCCGCCGGAGGCATTTTATTCATCACGCAGTGATACCTTGACCACAGAGGAATACCTTATAGCTTTTGATAGATATCTCTCTCATTCTTGCATACCGATTCATATCTTGGAGGTTTTTGGCAACTAAAAAAACCTCCAAAACGATTCCTTCTTGAGAAACTATTTGTTATTTTATTCTTCCCATCTTACATACATTCCAAGGCCGCCGAATATTTCTAAAGCGATTCCCACTATATCCGGCTCATCCCTAAATTGTTCTTATATTGCCGCTCACTTTGAATTAAGCGGAAAATTCTCCTTATCATTGCACACCAGCATCCCCACCACCGTCTTCGGGACACGCCCCAAAAACGCCGCATATTCCTTGCCAAAAAGCCATTCGTCCACTTCGTCCGCGTCAAGCGTCACCGGCATCCTGCTGTGATACAACGCCACCGAATCATTTGCCACAGTCGTCAATATCGCAAAGTATTCCTTTTCGTAAAATGTACCGTACACACCCGCGAGGTACAGCACCCCATACGGCCGGTCGTGAAAAATGTATTTGTCTTTCTTCTTGCTGCCGCCCGTGTCCTTCCACTCAAAGAAGCCGGACGTAGGCACGGCGGCCCGCCTTTCATACAGCGCTTCACGGAATAACTGCTGTTCCGCCGCCGTCTCCGCGGGCGCGTTAAAAAGCACGCCCTGCTCGTCCCGCCGCGGAAAGCCCCACAGCATCAACCGGGGGCTTTTTCCGTGCGCCGCAACCACCGGCGCGGGCTGCGTGGGGAATATCTCCGGCCCCACTTCCCCCACACCGCGCAAAAGCGTTTTCATTTCATCGTCGTTCCGGTCGATACGGTAACGTCCGCACATGATCGATCCTTCCTCACAGCGCCCGTGGCTCGTATCCAAGCCACCTCGCTAAAACTTCGGAATATAGATCCTCTCTCCGCCCTTCATGCACGATTCATGCCCGCAAATACCCGCCGCCGTAATGTTGGCGGAAACCAAATCGTTCAGCGCGGGTTCCCTGTCCTCTACGATCGCGCTGACAAACTCATGCACAAGATGCGGGTGCGACCCGCCGTGTCCCGCGCCCTGTATAAACGATGGGTTGTCCTTGTCGATCACCTGCTCCCGCTTGGTAAACATTTTCAGCTCTTCTATCAGCATATCGTCCGTATCCGGCACACGAAAACGCCGCGCGCTCTCGCCGCCCTCAAAAAGCACTTGCCCTTCATCCTCTATCTGGTCCCACTCAAACGCCAGCTTTGTGCCATACACGTCAAAGCTCTCGCGGTATTGGCGCACCGTCTCATAAAGCGACCGCGTCGCCTCCGCTACCACGTCGCTGTCCTTCAGCTTTATCGTCACCGTCTCCACCGCAAACGGCGAATCATACCGCTTCGCCAAGTCATCCGCGATTCTCCCCGAACCATGCCCCACCACATATTCCGCCTGCGTGTTGTTGATCATGAGCAGCGGCGATATCGCGTGCGTGCCATACAGCATGGGCGGAAGCCCCAGCCAGTATTCCGGCCAGCCCTCAAGGCCCATGTCCTGCATGTGCGACCCGCGCACAAACTGTATCCTGCCGAATTTGCCCTCATCCATCAGCTTTTTCACATAAAGATATTCGCGCGTGTATACGGCCGTCTCCATCATCATGTAGTACTTGCCGCTCTTCGCTTTCGCTTCGCAAATGTTGTGCAAATCCTCTATCGTCACCCCCATTGGCACGGTACACGCCGCGTGTTTTCCCGCGCGCAGCGCGTAAAGCACCTGTTCCACATGGTCAAACACAGGCGAGATCACATGAATGGCGTCCAACTCATCCGAGTCCGCTATCGCCTTGTAATCGGAAAACCGCAGATTCTCCGGAATCCCCAGTTCCTCGCCGTTTTGCCTGAGTTCCTCCGCGTTCCTTTGGCAGATAGCCACTTTGCCCACATTCGGGTGGTTCTGGTATATCCGCACAAATTCCTTGCCAAACTTCATCCCGATAATTCCAACATTAATCTTTTCCATAGCACACTCCTTCATTATTTCTATATTTTATACTACTACCTTATACTACATACGTCGTTGCGCCGGGCGCCCCTCTACTTCCTCTATTTTTCCCGGTCGGCGTGCGGGCGGGCGGTGAAGAATGGATTAGAAAAATGTACCTTTCTATTTGTGAATTGGTTCTATCATGAGGGAACATTTTTTCTCATAGCGGAAGTGCCCTTCCTGCTTTATCCTTGACGGAGCGCCTGATGAACCACCCACGCGCGTGGCGACCGGCTCACCCTCACCTTTCCCGCGCGCAGCGCGGGAAAGGATGAACCCAGCAACATAAGAAGTCTGTACCGCCCGGCGAACCAATCTCCACTCCCTTCCTACGATTACACGTACACGCGGTTACCGCAGTGCAAAATCCGGGCTGTCAAAAACATGCTTCCCATCACACAGGCAAAACGGGTGCCCTGCCGGGTCGGTCATCACCGTCCAATCATCGGAAAACTGCTCTTTCGCAACCGCCGCCCCACACTCCACCGCATACCGTACCGCGCTTTTTACATCATTCACGGCAAAATCGAGGTGCGCCATTTGTTGTTGTTTTTCCGGCTTCTCCGGCCACACCGGCGGCACATACGCGGAATTCCGCTGGAATGTGATCCCTGGGTATGACCCCAAGCCCGCACCCGGCGGCGCGATAACCACATATTCCTCATCCGGGATCGGCACGATCTCCCAATGAAGCAGCGCCGCGTAAAACTTCGCCAATTCGCGCGGCTCCCTGCAATCCAACGTCACCGAATACATCCTGATCTTCAATCCATCCTCCATACTATCCCTCCTCAAAACTTCATCCTATGCCTCTTCTCCCACTCCTCTATCAACGCATCCCGAAAATCCGGGTGCGCGATCCCAATCAACTCCCGCCCGCGCTCGCGCGCCGTCTTGCCTTTTAGGTTCGCAATACCATATTCCGTCGCCACATAACTCACATCCGTGCGCAGGCTCGTGACCGTGCCGCCATACTGCAACGCAGCCACGATCTTGCTCGTCTTGCCGTCCTTTGTGGTGCTGGGCATCGCAATGATCGCCCGCCCCCCTTTGGAAAGCGCCGCCCCGCGAATGAAATCCACCTGCCCCCCTGTCGAGCTGATTTGCCGCAGCCCCGCGCTCTCCGCGCACACCTGCCCGGTAAGGTCTATCTCGATGCACGAATTGATGGATACCAGGTTGTCGTTTTGCCCGATCACATAAGGGTCGTTCGTATAATCCGCCGGCGCCATAAAAACCGCCGGGTTGTCGTCCACAAAATCATACAGCTTCCTGCTTCCCATCAAAAACGTCGCGACATATTTGCCGCGCATATAGTTTTTGCGCCTGTTTGTGATCACGCCCGCCCGCGCAAGCTCCGCCACACCGTCCGAAAACATCTCGCTGTGTATGCCGAGGTCGTTTTTGTCCATAAGCGAGGCAAGCACCGCGTCCGGCAGGGAACCGATCCCCAGTTGCAGCGTATCCCCATCCCTGACAAGCCGCGCGCAGTTTTGGCCAATCTTTCTGTCCACTTCCGAAAGCGCCGCCCGCTTAAGCTCGATCATCGGCTCATCATATTCCACAAGGTAATCTACCTCGGAAACATGCAAAAAGCTTTGCCCGTGTGTGCGCGGGCAGTTTTTGTTCACCTGCGCGACCACCGTTTTAGCGCAATGCGCCGCCGCGTATGTGTAATCCACCGAAACGCCCAGGCTCATCCATCCGTGCGCGTCCGGCGGGCTCACCTGGACGAGCGCCACATCCGTTTCCACATAATTTTCCCAAAACAGCTCGGGAATGCGTGAAAAATGCACCGGAATAAAATCCGCGCGCCCCTCCGCGATCGCCTTTCTGGAGTTGCCGCCCACAAAGAGCGAACAGTGGCGGAACGTACCACTCGCCTCCTCCGTCGTGTAAAACCCCTCGCCCATATCCACCATATGCGTCGTACGTATGTCTTTCAGTTCCCCGTTGCGTGCGCACAGCGCCCGGACCAAATGCTGCGGTTCGCAGCACGCGTGCCCGATCGCGACGGTATCGCCATCCTTAACCACCGAAAGCGCGGTCTGCGCATCCACTTTTTTTGCTTGCTTCATCGCTGCCTTTTCTCCTCATCTGTCCTGTATTTTCCATTATATCCACCACCGCCCCATTTGACAACCGCATGAAACTCTGCTATGCTTTTTCATAATAACGGGGAGTCGCGCACGCGGCTGAGAGTAGGCGAAAGCCTTTACCCATGGAACCTGATCCGGTTCATACCGGCGGAGGGAGCATATCTGGCACGTTTTTGTGTTTGTTTGGCTCTTTTCGGTCGCGGAAAGAGTTTTTTGTTTATTGTTTATCCGGGTATCCATGCGCCCGTAACGTTCATTTTACGGAGGGAACAACTATGCGGAAAAAATCATTCAAATGGCAGCTCAAGGACATCATCATGGTGGCGGTCTTAGGCCTCGTTTTCGCGGTCGTCTATCTCGCCATACTCTACGCGGGCGTGGGCGTCACAGCCGCGCTCACGCCGTTCGGCCTCGCGCCGTTCGGCTACGAGATTTTTTACGGTATCTGGTTCATGGGCGCAACGCTCGCCGGGTTCATCATCCAAAAACCGGGCGTGGCCGTCGTCACGGAGTTCCTCGCGGCATTCCTGGAATTTTGCATGGGCAACATGGGCGGCCCGCTCGTGCTCATCTCCGGGCTGGTGCAGGGCGCGGGCAGTGAAGTGGGCTTCGCGCTGTTCCGTTACAGGAAGTACAACATGGCAAGCATGTGCGTCTCGGGCCTCATGGCGGCAGTGTTCAGTTTCGCGTGGGGTTTCGTACAAAACGCCTACGCGGCCATTACGCCGGGGATGCTCGCCGCTATGCTGGCGGTGCGCGTCGCCTCCGCCCTCTTGTTCGCGGGCGTCATAAGCAAGCTCGCCGGCCAGGGCCTCGCAAAAACTGGCGTATTAAAAAGCTACGCTTTAGGGCAGCAATACGGCACGGCGCAGGTCATGCCGGAAGACGACTAAGAAGGAGTACAGCAAATGAAAGAAATCAAAGTAGTATTGGACTGGTTCCCAAACACCAACCACACCGGCTATTTCACCGCCCTTGAAAAAGGCTACTACAAAGCGGAGGGCCTGTCCGTACAGGTTCATGGCAAAGTACACGGCGTCATGGAAACCGAGGGCGCAAACATCATCGTCGCGCCGCAGCCCTCGATCATGGACGTCATGGCGCGCGGCGGGCGCGTCACCGCCGTTGCTGT
>DOMW01000203.1 GCA_003510345.1 Clostridiales bacterium
CGTATTCCAAAATGCTGCTGGAAAAGGAAGCGCGAGCGGTATGCGGGGATATGCCGCTTACGGTGCTGCGGCCCACGTTTGTATACGGGCCGTTTAATTACGCGCCGCGGGAGTCTTTTTATTTCGACCTACTAAAATGCGGCGAACCCATTCCGTTTCCGGCGGACGCAACGGCGCGGTTCCAGATGGTGTACGTGAAGGATGTGGCGCAGGCAGTTATGAAGTGCCTGGGCAAAAGCGCCGCGTATGGCGAAGTGTTTCACCTTGCCGCGCCCGAGGAAGTAACGTATGGGGCATGGGAAGCGTTTTTGCGTTCCGTCGCGCCGCACATGCAGACTTACGGCGTAACGGTAAGAGAAGTGCTTGAGCGGGGTATTCCGCTGCCCTTTCCACTCGATCAAAACGAGCTGGTTGACGGGAGCAAGGCGCAGCGCGTACTGGGGCTTTCGTACACGCCGTTTGAGCAGGGAATGACAGAGACAAAAAAACTATTTGATTCAATTTAAAAATACATAGGAAAAAGGAGAAAAAACATGACGCAGCAAGAACTGAAGGAGCACAACAAAAACAGGAAGATCTGGCAGATTTGCATTGTGACGGACGACCTTGACAAGACGGTAAAGGAGTGGGTAGACATCTACCAGGTGGGGCCGTGGACCATTTCGTCATTCTCGGACAAAACATCGGAAGATTTTATGGTGGACGGCAAGCCTGTGACGGAACCGTTTGAATTTAAAGTCGCCATTTCGCATATCGGCGATATGGAGCTTGAAATCATACAGCCGGTTTCCGGGCCGAACATTTACTGGGATCATCTGAAAAGAAAAGGCCCGGGACTGCACCACATTAAAGAATATTTCCCCACGGACACTATTAAGGCGGAAGTAGGGCGGTATGAAAAACTGGGTATCCCGGTGACGCAGACTGGATGGTACGAAAAGCAGGATGTACATTACTATGTGGATACCGAAGAAAAGACGGGCATGATACTTGAATTGGGGAACTGCCCGGATATTAAAAGGCAAGAGGGGACGTTCCGGGTGTATCCGGAAAAGTAGGTGGCGCAGGCTGCTTCATTTTCACTGTATTTTAGGCTTTTTGGCACTAAGGGGCGTTCCATTCGGAATGTCCCTTAAATGTCAAGGCCCGGCCACTGCCCTTGTAGTCTTTCGTTCGGTGCAGTAGGTGGACAGTTTTTGTATTTGGGTTAACCACTGAACAATTCAAGCCGCCCACAAAAACTACTTGGAAATCCACGAACCCGTTTTACTCAACGCTTGCCCAGAAAAGCCGCCGCTTTTGTGTTGATCAATACGCCGAGCAGTCTGTTTTGTTCGGCCGGCAGGAGATCAAACAAAAACTCAAAACTGTAGCTATAACGGTATCCCATAAAGTGAGGTGCATCCGTACGCCGTGCCAGAATGGAAGGCAAAAGGAACGTATCCTTACCCAGTGAGAATTCGGCCAGATAATAGGGCTCTTCGGAAGGGCGCAATTTTTCGTTGGAAACGATGCACAACCCACCGGCACTGATATTGATCGACATACCGGAAAAAACGGCGGGCCCGGTGGAAAACCTGCTGTTTTTATAGTCGTCTTCCGATAAGTTGTGCAAAGTTATTTTTGCGGCGATATCTTCCCGCAGGTATTTTCGCTGACTCGTCTCTTCTATATCGGAGACCTGCTCTAGCAATGTCAAAAAGGAACCGGATTTTATGAATACCCTTTGGATCACACACAAAAATGTGCACAGACTGTCCCCGCTATAAAAACTTAGCCGGTATTGCGTGCCGATTTCTTTTTCCGCCACCGTATAAAACTCCCGGCTTTTTACAAAAAAGCTGTCGTCTTTATAGGGCGCGCTGAATGTCACGCGGTGTACCGTATCGGTTCCTTCTTTTACCGCCTGCAATACAGTGCCGTCCTTGATGCTTGTGATGGTCATGTTCGCCTCCTGGTGATGTCACCCCCGCCTATAGTTTAGTAAATAACGCGGTAAAAGTAAAATAGTATTTCTATCCGGCGCACTAAATATTTCCATTTTGTTATAGTGTAGCGCAAAAAGGGCTGAAACAGCAAAATGCCGCACAAAAAAACACCGGCGGTTAATTGCGTGCCCCCTGCGGCATAGTGTAAAATATAAGTACTCCCAGATAAAATAGAAGTGTTTTCCGCGGGATATGGCGCGTCGGCAGAACGCTGCCAACCCGTGCGGTATTTTCGATTGGGAAAGAAGAATATTCTGTGGCAAGAATGCACACGACATCATGCAGGGTTGACACAATGCAAAACACGAAAAACACGCCGCAAGCGGACGCGGCGGAAGGCTATCTCGATTATCTGCGGCAGGCGGAGCGCAGCGCGGCGACCATAGAAAAGTATGGCCGGTATGTGCGGGCGTTCCTTTTGCATCTGGGCGGGGCGGCGGTAACGCGTGACGCGGTGATTGCCTTTAAGGAAGCGGTGGCGGCAAAGTACACGGCGTCCGGGGCAAACGGTATGCTGGCCGCGGTAAACAGCTTTCTCGATTATCTGGGGCGGGGCGAGCTTAAAACGAGGCTGCTGCGCGTGCAGCGGAAGATGTTCCTCTCGCCCGCGCGTGAGCTTTTGCGCGGTGACTACGAAAAGCTTGTGCGCGCCGCGAGAGACTGCGGGCAGCGGCGTATGGGTCTGGTGCTGCAAACGATGTTTTCCACGGGCATCCGTGTGAGCGAGCTTTGCTACATTACGGTAGAAGCCCTAAAGGAAGGCCGTGCGGAGATCAACATGAAGGGCAAGGTGCGCGTGATACTGCTGCAGGGAAAGCTGTGCAAAAAACTGCTTGCTTTTGCGAAAAGGCAGGGTATCACAAGCGGCAGCGTATTCGTAACGCGGCGCGGCAACCCCATAGACCGCTCAAACATCTGGAAAGCGATGAAGAAGCTCTCTTTTTACGCGCGCGTTGCGGGAAGCAAGGTTTTCCCACACAACCTGCGGCATCTTTTTGCCTGTATGTATTACAAGGCAAACGCGGATATCGGGGGCGAAGCGCCCATTTCCTTTGAGACGCTCAGCCGCAT
>DOMW01000070.1 GCA_003510345.1 Clostridiales bacterium
GCGCGATGTCGCCCAACGACCCGATATCCGCCGCGTTGGCGGCAAGCTCCGCCGCGACCTCTTCCCACGCGTCCGCCACGCCCTCCACCTTCGAAAGGTCGGTTACGGAAAGTGTCGCCATGTTTTCCGTGCCGTTCTGCGCGCACTTGGCGTAAAACGAATCGCAAATCATTGTGCCCAGCGCGTCGCCCGTGATATCTGGCGTGTCGTTTAATGCGTTGACAATCGGCACATAGTCCCAGCCCGCGCCCGCCTCAGTCTCTTCGGACGCGACCAGATACTTGGCGTACGGCTCCAGGATCAAGGCGGTTTCCAACGTCGCCATCAGGCAGGCGTCAAAGCCTATGAATTCGAATTCTTCTTCGGTTCCCGCCGCGGCAAAGGCTTCCCGCATCTCGGCGAGCGTCAGCACATCCGGGCGGAAATACTGATCGACTTCGGCGCCCCCGATGCTCCCCCCGCCGTGGTTCCAGAAAACGAACCCCGTTTTCTCCGCAGGGTAGTTGTCCACGCCCCACGACAGAAAATTGTACAGCGTAAGCGGGCTGCCCATGCTGGTAAGCGGCTGTTCGTCTACCAAGCGCATTTCGCCCCCGGCCAGTTCGAACCGCTGTAACTTTGTCGCGTCAATCCCATCTGTTTTCCATTCTTTTGTGCCGCCTGTTTGTATAACGATGTTGACATTGTCCGCTGCGGGAACCGCGAGCATCTCTGCCAGATTCCCGCTCGCCATGCCGTAGTTTTCCTCCAGATCCGTCCCACACAGATAGACCAAAAGTGTCCACGCGTCCTCGGATTCCGGTTGCGTTTCCGGCACATCTGGCGTATCCGGCGTTTGGGAACGCGCGGGCGCGTTCGGCGTTACCGTTGCCGCTGTTTGAATGGGCGCGGGTTCCGCCGATACCTGAGCGGGCGCTGGCGTTTTAGCCGACACACCACCCGTCACGGATTCACCGCTTACCACTGGATCACATCCGGAAATCATCATTACAAGCAGCACCACTGCCAGAACCAGTACTGCGGTGCTTTTTTTAATTAGTCGCATTTGTTTCCCCCTCCCGCGCATAAAGCGCTTACCAACGTATCATACCCTTAAATCCCTCGCAAGCGAAGCGTCTTTGGATTATTGTATCAGACGCTGGAAATCTCCGCAACAGCATTTACATAACTTGTAAGGGATAAAAAATGAGTTTTACGACAAAACTGTAAATTTGGGCAGGTAATCCGATGTTAAGCCCGCTTCACGGTTTGCCGCGTTGATGCTTGGTGTCGAATAAAACGCTATCAAAGGACATTCCGCCATGAGAAAAGACAATTAAAGGGCAGCTTCCTCTTGCTATGCTACTGCTTTCAGGATAATAGACTAAAACAGACAGTCTGCGGTTGATCCCCGCCACAGAATAGGTTTCAACGCGAGATGTATCTTCCAGTTGCGTATAATATTCGACGAACGCATTTTCAAGCGCTCCTTGCCACTTCAGAAAATGGACAAATCCGAACCCGTCGCCTATCGGTGCGAGTTCGGATTTGACACAAAATGGAATGTGTTGACAAAATAGATGCAGCATAGCCACGGGCATAGCAAAAGCCACTGAATCCAGCGGCTTTTGCTCGGTTGCGGGCATTGCCCGCCAGCCTCAGTTTTGGGGCTTACCGCCCGGCATACCACCACCTGGCATACCACCGCGGCCCATCATATCACCGCCGCCCGTTCCGGCCGTAGCGGACGCGACCTCGGAGGAGCCGCTGTACAGGCTATGAGTATTGCCGCTTACGATATCCGGTGAGGAGATGGCAATGTGTTGGCAATCGATAGCGGGCGTGAAGCTTAGTATCGTCTGCCCGTCCCGCCGGAGCGTTACCTCTGTGCCTGCTGCCACGCCGTTGTTAAAATATACATAGCTCTGGGTAGAGTTGCCTCCGGGGTTGCTGCCCGTGCCCGTGCCGCCGTACACGATGGCGCCTCCCGTTGCCGTAAATGTACCGTCGCAGTCCACTCCGCCGTTATCCGGGGATGAGCTGATCAGCATGACCACACGGCCCCCTGCCATATTGAAATCACCGTTGGAATCCACGCCGTCACCACCGCACAGCATGTTGATGGTGCCATCGTTGATGGTGATCGTATTGTTGCCGCCGCCGGAAAACCGGTCTTGGCCAAACATGCCCTGCGTCGTTTCGTCGCTGCCGCCCGCCGCGTTTAGCCCGTCGTCCGATGACGCGATGCCGATGTTGCCGCCGTCTATGGTGACGTTGCCGCCCTCCAACCCTTCGTAGCAGGTGGAGATGGTGATGTCCGCGTGCACCGTAAGGTCGCCGTCCGCGTGCACGCCATCGTCGCCTGTAGCGACTTCAAACACGCCGCCGTTGATGGCCGCATTGCCGTTGGAGTGCACCGCGTCGTCCGCACTGTTTATTGTGAATGTTCCGGTGTTCACAACCAGGTCGGCGCCTGCCTTCATGCCCTTATAGCTTTCTGTGGCGGTGGCATCTGTTGCTGCTGGCTGCGCAACCTGCCCACGCCCGCCGAAACCGGCGTCCTGCGACCGCTGCTCC
>DOMW01000246.1 GCA_003510345.1 Clostridiales bacterium
TTTTGGTGGCTCTGGTGATGACGTTCGCGCTGTTGCCCACCGTGGCGTTTGCGGCGGAACTGGAAAAGCCGAATTATACCTTGAGCACTTCAGGCGGCGTTAAGATAACGCCGACAGCGGCAGACGGGTATGCGTTTTACTATACTGCGAGCACCACAAGTATCGCCGCGCCTACTTATGGGGATAACATCAACACCATATCTGGGGCGACGGTAATGAGTGGCGAAACTTCAATACCCGGAGCATCAGGCGATGAAGTCTTCTATGTGCGGATATACAAGGTGGAAACCAGCGGTAGCACGATTACAGGCTTTGAGGAAGCCACGCTTTTCACCACACTCACAGCGGGGAGTATCTATACCGGCACTATAGATGTGAGAGATAATGGCGTTTCCGTAGGCACATTTAGCTATGTCTATTCGCCTAATCTGTGGACCCAAGAGTATTTGCTTGCAGGCATTAAGAGCGGACTGTCCGCACCCTATGCCGCTCTGCTTAATCCTACAGATAGTGCCGGTTTTGTCGAAACGGGCTGGTATGCCAATTACAGCACCACGGGTGACGTGACGGTGGATACAGAAGCCGCCAAGAATCAAGCCAGTTGGAGAAGTGTTGAGGACATCGTCGAGACCCTCTTCGGGCAGGCTTACCAAAACGAGAGCACAGACGGCGGCAGGACAGTAACAATTGAATATATGGTATCCGCTCGCAATGCGTATGAGGTTTTGCCCGACGGCACCTTCCAAAAGGCTCAACCTGCCCCGCAGTATCCATATAACGTTGCCTACACCATATACGAAAGCACCGCCGCAACCGTTGGTCTGCGCAGCAACGCCAGACTGATAGTAGACGGCGAGGATTATGTGCGTTATGGCGGTATAGGTGAGTATGAACCAGTAGAGGGCGCAACCTACGACATACTCACCAACACGCTGACGCTGAACGGCTACAACGGCGGGGCTATTGAAGCTGAGAACATGGACTTGAACATTGTTCTTGCCGGTACAAATAATATCAACACTACAAACAACTGCATTGATATAAATGGTAAGCTGACGATAAGCGGCGGCGGAACGCTGACCGCCGTTATACCAAGCGAATCGGGGGCCAGTGCAATTTTTGCCAATGCGGTAGATATACAAGAAGGAACACTGAATTTAACAGCACCATTAGGAAGTGGCATAAGTAGTGTCAGTTCTATCACCGTCAACGCGAGTGCGGCCAGAGTGACCGCTTTTGGAAAGTATGGGTTGTATGGGAACACTATCACCATTACGGGCGCTGCGGACATCAAAGAAGGCGATGATACGGAATACGCAGAGCCGGTGACAACGCTCACGCTCTCAGATAAAGGTAGCGATAAATACAGCAAGCCGTATGTGTCCATCGCGCCGGGAACACCTGCCACAACCTATGCAATCACCGTACAGAATGACGGTAACGGCACAGCAAAAGCCAGTGCAACAACCGCGACAGCGGGAACGCAAATAACGCTGACAGCCACACCGAACAGCGGGTATCGGTTTAAGGAATGGCAGGTAGTATCGGGCGGCGTGACCATCACGTCAAACAAGCTCACCATGCCCGAAAATGCCGTTATCGTAAAAGCGATATTTGAAGCAATCCCCGGCGGCGGAGACCCAACCCCGACCCCCTACACCGTTACCCAAAACCCCGGCACATACAGCGGGAGCGGCGATGCGGTTGCGACAATAGAAGGGCCGTTTAACGAGTTCATACGCCTGATACTTGGCGGTAACACGGTGGCGGAAGGCAACTACACAAAGGCTGCGGGCAGCACCATCATCACGCTGAACGAAAGTTATGTGAAAACGCTTGCGGTGGGAACGCACACATTCACAGCCGAATACACAAACGGCTATGCCGACTTCACCGTGACCATCAGGGCGGCAGAACCTACGCCGACCCCGACACCGAGCAATCCCGCGCCCACGCCGAGCAACCCGACCGTCCCTCAGACAGGCGATAACAGCAACGCAGGCTTGTGGAGCATCCTGCTGGTCATATCCGCACTTGGCATACTTGGTGCGGTGGTATGGCAGAAGAAGCGGAGCAAGGAAGCGCAGAGCGAATAAACCGAAAACATAAAAGCATAAATCGCGGAGCGACCAAATTTTGGCCGCTCCGTATTTTTTTTGACATTCACCCTTGACAAAAGCAGTACGAGAGTTGGTTTTTCATGTAAACTTTACACGGCTGAAGTCATTCCAAATTTTTCATATCCATGAATTATTTTCATATACTAAATTATTTCATACAATGCGGGAAAAATCAATTGCTTTTTTAGATATCGTGCATAATAATCATAATTCCCCACCGCAAAATAGTCAAATAATAGGCGAAAATATACAATGGCATTCCCGCGCGTATGATGTATAATATCACTGTATCGCAATAAATCAAGATGCGGCAAGGCAAAGAAAAGGATTTTGTTATGGTCTATCTGGACATTGTTTCCGGTTTTCTGGGCGCGGGTAAAACGACGTTCGCGAACCTGTTGCTGGATTTTTATATCCGCGCGGGGGAACGGCCCGTCTACATTGTGAACGAATACGGGGAAGCCGCGCTTGACGCCGAGATCATAAAAGCGGAAGGGTTCACGGCCGTGGAAATGACGAACGGCTGTATTTGCTGTACGCTCCGGGGCGAGATGACGCGCGCCCTTGCCGGGCTGATCGAACAATTCAGCCCCACGCGTGTGGTGTTCGAGCCGTCCGGCGTATTCATGTTTCATAACTTTTTTGATATTTTGGAAAACAAAGACTTAAAAGGCAAGTGTGCCGTTGGGAATATCGTGACGGTGATCGACGGGGTGAACTACGTATCCGCGCGGCTGGAATTTGGAAATTTTATCTACAACCAGATAGAGAGCGCGCCCGTGCTGGCGGTGAGCAAGCTGGATAAAGCGCCCGAAGGCCTTGATTTGACGGAGCTTTTGTGCGACGTGAAAAATGTGAACAGCAACGCCGCGGTGGTGACAAAACCGTATGCCGAATATACGGACGAGATGTTGTCCGAATTGTTTTTGGGAAAGTCCGACCTGTATGGCCACGGGGAAGTGTGTGGCTGCGCCGCCTGCGGGCATCATGATGGGGAAGGGCACGACCATGACCATGAACATGACCACGATCATGAACATGCCCACGGGCATGAACATGACCACGACCATGAACAGCACGATCATGCGCATCACCATGAGGAACTGGACACTGTGACCGTCGAAATGAACCGGGATTTTGACGAAGCCGCGTTGGCTACTTTTATCGATGCTGTTGTGAGCGGCGCGCTCGGCGAGGTGGCGCGCGCAAAAGGGATCGTGTTTTTACACGGCAAGTCGCAGCTTCTGAACATTACGTTTAAAGAACGGGAACTGCGGCCTTTCCCGTGTTACGATAAGCCCGCCATGACGTTTATAGGCAAAGGGCTGTGCAGGGAAAAAATTGAGGAATGGGGAAAGCCGGGCGCATGAAGGTCGTGGTGATAGACGGCCAGGGCGGCCGTATCGGCAAAACGATCATTGAACAGATCAGGAAAAAGCTGCCGCTGGTGGAAATCATCGGCGTGGGGGCAAATTCCATCGCGGCTTCCGCCATGCTGAAAGCGGGGGCGACAGCGTGCGCTTCCGGTGAAAACGCCGCGATCTATAACTGCTCGGACGCGGATGTTATTTGCGGGGCGCTGGGCATCGCGTTTGCCAACTCTATGTATGGGGAAATAAGCCCCAAAATGGCGCGGGCGGTGTCTGAAAGCGGTGCGATGAAGCTGCTGATCCCTATGAAAAACGGCGGTATCCGCGTGCTGGGTGTGGAGGAAAAAGCTGTCCTGCTGTATGTGGAAGAGATGGTGGGGGAGATCGTGCGGCTGGCGGAGCAAAAATAAAGTTAATTTGCGCCACGAAGGCGCTGCTCATACAAATGTGGATTTTTTTGCAATGATATAACGGATATATCAGGATTGCGCAGAAGCAAAATCGGAATATTTTGTTTCTTTTTCTATTTTCAAATTTGGAGGTATAGGACTATGCATATGGCGGATGCGTTGGTTTCCCCGGCTATCGGGGGCGTGATGATGGCGGCTTCGGCGGGCGCGATGGTCTATTCTGTCGCGCGGATGAAAAAAGACGGGCCGGGCGAAAAGAAAATCCCGGTGATGGGCGTGGTGGGCGCGTTTGTGTTTGCCGCGCAGATGATAAATTTCACGATCCCGGGTACGGGCTCAAGCGGGCATATCGGCGGAGGGATGCTGCTTGCGGCTATGCTGGGCGGGCCGCCTGCGTATGTTGTGATGGCGGTGGTGCTGGCGATTCAGGCGTTTTTCTTTGGCGACGGGGGTATACTGGCGCTCGGCGCGAATATCTGGAACCTTGGGTTTTATACCTGCTTTGTGGTTTTCCCGCTCATCTACAAAAAAATCATGAGAAAGGGCATCACGAACAAACGTATTTTTGTGGCTTCGATCGTCTCAGTGGTCGCGGCGCTGCAAATGGGCGCGTTCAGCGTGGTTCTGGAAACGCTTGCGTCCGGCGTGACGGATCTGCCCTTTGCGTTGTTCGCGGGGCTGATGCAGCCTATACACCTTGCCATAGGCGCGGTGGAAGGCGTGGTCACAGCGGCGGTGCTTTGCTATGTGCATAGGGCGCGGCCCGAGCTTTTAGAAAGCGCGGTGCGCGGCAGGCCGCTCGCGGGGAACCTGAAGCTTAAGCGGGTGGTGGCGGTGCTCGCGGTTGCCGCGGTCATCGC
>DOMW01000201.1 GCA_003510345.1 Clostridiales bacterium
TTGACCCCAAAGGAATACCTGCGAGAAAACGCAAGATTGTTTTGCTGTTTTGCTTTTATTTTTTATCAGTTTTACTTTCTTTACAGGATTAGGAAAGGCATATCAGTACCTTTCCTCCTGCAAAGATATCTGAAATTACGAGGAGGGGAAATGCCTTTGGAAGGTACAACCATATTCGCACGCGCCAGAAGCAAGTCATTGATCGAACGCACGATGAAAGCCGTTTTTATTGTATGCGGCTGTTTTGCGATTGCCGCCGTGCTGGTCATCACAATCTATATGATCTCCTCCGGCGCGCCGGCCATGTTCCAGATCGGGTTTGCCGAGTTTTTTCTGGGGACGGAATGGGCGCCCACCGCGGCCGACCCGCAGTTTGGCATACTGCCGCTGATCTTAACATCGCTCACCGGCACGGGGCTGACCATAGCCGTGGGCGTGCCCATCGCGCTTATGTCCGCCGTGTTCGTGGCGGAGATGGCGCATGGCCGCCTCGCGAAAATCGTCCGGCCCGCCATCGAATTGCTGGCGGGTATCCCGTCAGTAGTTTACGGTTTGCTGGGCCTGATTTTGCTGGTGCCGATGATCAGCAAGCTGGAGGGCAACGTATTCGCGGGCGACCCCACACATACGTTCACGGGCGGGGCAAACCTGCTTTCGGGCGTGGTGGTGCTGATTATCATGATATTGCCCACCGTGGTGAATATCTCCATCACCTCGCTCCGGGCCGTCCCGCCGGAATACAAGGAGGCGTCGCTCGCTATGGGCGCAACAAAGGTGCAAACCATATTCAAGGTGATGATCCCCGCCGCCCGGTCGGGCATTGTGACAGGCGTGGTGCTGGGCATTGGCCGCGCGCTGGGCGAGGCGATGGCCATTATCCTTGTTTCCGGCAACGTGGTAAACATGCCGGGGCTGTTTGCCAGCGTACGTTTTTTGACCACGGGTATTGTATCCGAAATGAGCTATGCTTCGGGGTTGCACCGTGAGGCGCTGTTCTCCATCGGCCTGGTGCTGTTTGTGTTCATTATGGTAATCAATATTGTGCTGAACACCCTGCTGAAAAAGGAGGGCGCGCGAAATGACGCATGACAAACTCTCTAATCACATCAGCCTGACGCACAGAAAACGCCGCCCGGCGGACGCCGCCTTAAAAGGTATTATTTATTTCTGCGCTATACTGGTGGTTGCCGTATTGTTTTATATGCTGGCCTATATCATGGTGCGGGGGCTGCCCAATGTTACATGGCAATTCCTCTCTACCGCGCCCAGCGCGCTGAACAAAACGGTGGGCATTTTGCCGGGCGTCATCAATACGCTTTATATGATCGGCATCACGCTGCTGATTGCCACGCCCATTGGCGTGGGCGGGGCGATTTACCTGAGCGAATACGCAAAGCGCGGTGGGATTGTGCGCGTGATCGAGTTTACCACCGAAACGCTGGCAGGTATACCGTCCGTGCTGTACGGGCTGTTTGGCGCGCTGTTTTTCGGCATCGCGTTCAAACTGGGGTACTCTATACTGGCGGGGTCGCTCACAATGGTGCTGATGGTACTGCCCATCATTGTACGCACAACGCAGGAGGCGCTCAAAACCGTACCCGAGCCGTACCGCGAGGGGGCGCTGGGCATTGGCGCGACCAAATGGTACATGATCCGCACGATCATCCTGCCCTCCGCTCTGCCCGGCGTGATCACGGCAATCATCCTCGCCATCGGCAGAATTGTGGGGGAATCGGCCGCGCTGATCTTCACATCCGGCATCGGAACCAATATGCCGCGCGGCTTTTTCTCGCATATGACGGAATCGGGCGCGACGCTCACGGTACAGCTTTATACCTACGCGGCCAAAGGGCAAAACGAGTACGCGTTCGGCATCGCGGCGGTGCTGGTCATCATTGTGCTGGTAATCAACCTGCTGACGAATTATATGAGTAAGAAATTTAATGTGAATCATAAAAAATAGATGAGGGTAGGACATTGGAAACGGACGTAAAAATAAGAACAAGCAACTTAAACCTGCATTACGGGCAGAACCACGCGCTCAGGGACGTGAATATGGATATCGCCGCCGGGGAGATCACCGCGCTGATCGGCCCTTCCGGCTGCGGGAAATCGACTTACTTAAAAACGCTCAACCGCATGAACGACCTGGTGGACGGCGTTACGATCACCGGCAAGGTCGAACTGGACGGGGAGGATATTTACGACCCGCAGGTGGACGTAACGATACTGCGCAAAAAGGTGGGTATGGTATTCCAGAAGCCCAACCCATTCCCGATGAGCATCTATGACAACATCGCCTATGGCCCGCGCATTCACGGCATCAAAGCGAGGTCGGAGCTGGACAGTATTGTGGAGCAGTCCTTAAAAGGCGCCGCGCTCTGGGGGGAAGTGCATGACCGGCTCAGGAAGAGCGCGCTTTCCCTTTCCGGCGGGCAGCAGCAGCGCATGTGCATCGCGCGCGCCATCGCGGTGTCGCCCGATGTCATTTTGATGGACGAGCCCACTTCGGCGCTCGACCCCATTTCCACCACGAAAATCGAAGACCTGATGAGCGAGCTTAAAAAGCGGTACACCGTGGTCATCGTCACGCACAACATGCAGCAGGCGGTGCGTATATCAGACAAGACGGCCTTTTTCCTGCTGGGCGACATGGTGGAATATGGCGATACGGACGCTATATTCGGCTCGCCGCGGGATAAGCGCACAGAAGATTATATTACAGGGAGATTTGGCTGACATGACAAGAAACAGGTACGAACAGGAACTGGAAGCGCTAAATTTAGACCTCATCCGCATGGGCGCTATGACGGAGCAGGCCATTGAACAGGCCATGCAGGTATTGGATACCTGCGATATCGAACTAGCGTATAAGGTTATTGAAGCGGACGACGCGGTTGACCAGATGGCGCGGCAGATCGAGACCCGGTCTATGAAGCTGATTATGAAGCAGCAGCCGGTAGCGGGCGACCTGCGTATCATATCGGCGGCACTTAAAATGATAACCGACCTCGAGCGTATCGGCGACCAGGCGGCGGATATTGCCGAAATTGCCGTCATGCTGTGTAAAAAACCGGGCGGGCAGAAGCCGGGGCATATTAAAGAGATGGAAAAGCAGGCGGTGGACATGGTGCGCGCCGCAGTGGATTCCTATGTAAAAATGAGCGCCGAAGCAGCCGGGCGGGTCATCCAAATGGATACGGCGCAGGACGAGCTTTTCAATACGGTAAAGCAGGAACTGATGGAGCTTGCGTATGGGGACAGGAACGCCATTGATTACGTTGTGGACTTCCTGCTTATCATAAAGTATCTGGAGCGCATCAGCGACCACGCGGAAAATATTGCCGACTGGACGCTGTTTGCCATCGACGGCACGCACAAAAATGAGCGCATCCTATAGATGATAGATATGATATAATGTACGCAAAAAGCGGTAGGAGCATTTTTTATGGCGGTAATCCATGTGGTGGAAGACGACGCGTCTGTGCGCGAACTGATCCGCGTTACGCTGCAATCGGGCGGCTTTGACGTGCGGGCGTTTGCGTCGGGCGAAGATTTCCTGGCCAGCCATAACAACGAGGCCGATTTGATTTTGCTGGATATCATGCTGCCGGGGATAGACGGCCTTGCGGTATTAAAGCGGCTGCAAAATATGGGGTGCGAGATCCCCGTTATTTTATTGACGGCCCGGAACACGGAGATCGACAAAGTAACGGGACTGGACATGGGCGCAAGTGATTACATTGCCAAGCCGTTCGGCGTGCTGGAGCTGATCGCGCGGGTCAAGGCGGCGCTGCGCCGCACCCACAAGCCATCGGATGAGATACAAGCCGGCATTGTCAGCCTGAACCTGTCCAAGCGCAAAGCTTATGTGAACGGGCTCGCCGCCACACTGACCTACAAGGAATTTGAGATGCTGCACCTTTTCATGCGCAATGAAGGCATCGTGCTGACGCGCGACCGGTTTTTGGATAAAATATGGGGTGTGGAGACGGGCATCGAGACGCGTACGGTGGATGTGCATATCAAAACGTTGCGCGCGAAGCTGGGCGCGGCGGGCAAGTATATCAAAACCGTGCGAAACGTGGGGTATGTGTTTTCCCCCGCGGAGGTGGAATAAATTGAAAAAACGAATCGTGCTACTCATCGTGTGCGTCACCGTCGTCGCGCAGGTCATAACGATGGCCGCGGCGGTGAACAGTTTTAAAAATACATACCAGGCCAACATGACAGCGTTCTTAAAAGGCAATATCAACGCGATTGAACTGGGGGAGCATGGGTTGCCGGACGACCCGCAAGCCGCCGCGGTACAGTACGCGAAGGCATTCGGGCAGAATATCCGGGTCACCATGATCGGAAGCGACGGTACGGTATTGGCGGACACACAGGCCGACCCCGCCGCGCTGGGCAACCACAACGACCGGAGCGAAGTGATACAGGCGCGGGCGGATGGGTTCGGCACGGCCGTGCGGATGTCTGAATCGGTGGGGGAGGACACGCTGTACGCGGCCAAAGCGGTCGGCGATTCCGTTATCCGGCTGTCTATGCCCATGGCAAGCATGGCGCGGTTTGTCAACCAGGCGCTGCCGGTTATGATTCTCGCGTTTGTCATCCTGACGGTCGTCGCGTCGGTTTTCGCGGGAATGCTGGCAAAAGGCGTGCTGGCGCCCATGGAAAAACTGCATGATTCCATACAAAATTATATGAACGGAAAAATAGATGAAATCCGCATTGAAAGCAAGTACGTTGAACTGGACGACATCTCGCAGGCTTTCGCCGGGCTGACGGACAAACTGAAACGGTATATCGCGCAGGCGAAGCTGGAGAATAAAAAATCCGCTGTCATACTCGATAATATCCAGGAAGGCTTGCTGGTGCTGGATGAGGACAGGAACGTGCTGCTGATCAACAGCGCGGCACGCGCGATCTTTGGCGCACGCGGCGATATCGGGATGGCCAACTTGCTGCATTTCACACACGCGCCGGAAATTACACGGCCCATCGATAAAGCGTTTGACGAGCGCAAAACGACATCCTTTGACGTGCCGGACACGAAGACGGGGAAAACGTATCGTTACTACCTGAGTTTCGTCTCCCCCGGCACATTCGCCGAGCGCGGAGACGGCATACTGGTGCTGATCATGGACGTGTCCGATACGGTCTACTCGGAGCAGATCAGGCGGGGGTTCGCGGCCAATGTATCGCACGAACTCAAAACGCCGCTGACCTCCATTAACGGCTACGCGCAGCTTTTGGAAAACGGCATGGTGCAGGACGAGCGGGACATCCAAAAATACGCGCACCGCATCACTCGTGAGGCCGACCGGCTGATGGGGCTGATCAACGATACGCTGGCGCTTTCCGAGCTGGATGATATTTCGATAGACGAGGTTACGGAGCCGGTTGCCATCCATGACGTCGCGCGTGACGTACAATGTGTGCTGGCGCAGAATTTACAGGAAAAAGGCGTGACCATGACGGTAACCGGCGAGGCGGCGATGGTCGCGAACAAAAACCGGGTACGGGCGCTGCTGCTCAATTTGTGCGACAATGCAATCAAATACAACCGCGCGGGCGGCAGCGTGGATGTTGTGCTGTCGGAAACGGAGGGCGGCGAAATTTCCATCACCGTCCGGGATACGGGGATCGGGATTCCGGAGGGTGAAAAAGACCGCGTGTTCGAGCGGTTTTACCGCGCGAAGAACGCGGGCGGCGCCACGATAGACGGAACGGGGCTGGGCCTTGCCATTGTGAAGCATATTGTGCAGCTTTACGGCGGGCATATTACGCTGGATTCCACGGAAAGCGTGGGCAGTGAAATTACAGTGCGGTTTCGCGGGTAGGGCAGCTTAAAAGCTTGTGCGCAGTATCAGGCGTTGGTTATTGTATCCATGCCCCCCGCCGCTTCCATACCAAGCTTCATCACCAGCCGCATCGTAAACTTACCGTCAATGTTGCTGAAATCCAGCATACAATCATTATCCTGCGCGAAGGTGGCTATAGAGCGCACGCCTATGCCGTGGCCGAGTTCATTGGTTACAGGCAAGCCTTCCTCGTCGAATTCCACAGGTGCGGCGCAGTGGTTTATAACCTCGAGGCCAATCTGATTGCCGCTCTGAAGAAGCTTTACCCGGATAACCCGTTTATCATCCTCCGATACTTTGTCGGTAGCGGCCAGCGCGTTTTCAAGGGCGTTTGCCACCATGACGGAGAGCTTTATTGTGTCCAGGGGAAGCTTGCCGGGGATATTAGAAGTCATATACATATGGATATTCCTATCCTTTGCCCTGCGGAGGGAACGAGTGAGTATCGCGTTCAGCACAGGCTCGGCGCACAAAAGCGCCGGCATTGCGTCTGTGAGCGCGGTTTGCCAATCGGCATACACCGCCTCCGCCTCGGCGGTTCTGCCGGTGCGGTAAAGCTCCATGATGACGCCCATCTCATGGCGCATATCGTGGCGCAGTATTTCCATATCCTCCCGGTGCTTTCTATCGTTAGCGGTTTGCTCGCGCATGGCGCTCATTTGCAGGCTGAGCGTCCCCGCGCGATGCTCCCCCGCGGTCTTCTCATGGGTGGTTATCACCGTATAGCACAAGATGCCAAAGCTAATAAGGATGAGCATCGTCAAGGCAATATACAGCAGCGCGCCGACGACCGGCCACTGCAATGCCGACAACATGAAAAATGAAAACGCCGCGCCGAAAGAATATAAGACCCAAACGGCAGTGCGGTCGTCCACAAACAGCCGTTCAAAAAACCGCCTCCCGAAGCGCAGTACCAGTATCAAATATACGCAGAGCAGCAACATGGACAGCACAAAGAACGCGATCTGGCCATCCGGGCGCTCGGTGCTTGTTACCAAATTGACCAGCAAATTGGCAATGGATACATTCAGGGAAGAGAGCTGCCCGCCCATAAAGAACGCGAACAACTTTTGGAAGGGCTGCCCGCGAAACAACAGCATCATAACCGGTATAATGATAACGCCGCCATAAGGCGCAAAAGCCGTGCGCATGATGATGGGGTTATAAATGAATTGTATGGCCGCCGCGCAAACGGCAAACACCAAGATTGTAAACAATAATCCGTATTTGGGGCGGAAACAAAGAAACATCGTCACGATATTAACAACCAGCACGATCGGCCCTATCAATGTAATTGCGAGTTCAAAATTCATTCCCCGCCCGCCCCCTGCGCATCCAGCTTCATCACCAGCCGCATCGTAAATTTACCGTCAATATTGCTGAAATCCAGCATACAGTTATTGTCTTGCGCGAAGGCGGCTATGGAGCGCACGCCTATGCCGTGTCCTTGTTCTCTGGTTACAGGCAAGCCTTTTTCATCGAATTCCACAGGCGCGGCGCAGGGGTTGATAACCTCAAGGCCAATCTGATTGCCGCTCTGAAGAAGCTTTACCCGGATGACCCGCTTATCATCCTCCTGTACCTTGTCGGTAGCGGCCAGCGCGTTTTCCAGCGCGTTTGCAATCATGACGGAGAGCTTTATTGTATCTATGGGAAGGGTGCCGGGGACATTCGTGTTTACATAAAGAAAGATATTCATATCCTTCGCCCTATGCGCAAAGCGGGTGAGCACTGCGTTCAAAATTGGCTCCGCGCATAAAAGCGCCGGTACCGCTTCTTTAAGCGCATTCTGCCAATCCGCGTAAATCGTTTCCGCTTCGGCGGCTTTGCCCGCGCGGTAAAGCTCCATAATGACGCCCATCTCATGGCGCATATCGTGGCGCAATATCTCCATAGTATCACGGTGCTTCTTTTCAGATTCTGTCTGTTCGCGCATTGCGCCCATCTGCAAGGCCAGCGTTTCGGCATTGTGCTCTTGCGCCGCTTTTTCATGTATGTTGATAATCGTAAAGCACAGCACCCCAAAGCTCCAGAGTATAAACAACATCAAGGCGATATACAGGGCGGCGCCCAGGGCTGTCCAATCTACCGATAAGAAAAGTATAAAGGAGAACATGGCCCCAAGTGAGTAGACAGCCCACACGCCGCGCCTGCCGTCTAGAAACATCCGGTCAAAGAGCCGCCGCCCATACCTAAGCACCAGCGCCAGATAAATTGCCAGCAGGACAAGCGAGATAACAAGAAACATGGTCATGGCATAGGGGCTTTCATATCCTATGGTTGCGCCGACTAAAGCGTCAGCAATATGGGTTGGTAAAGCGGTGACCTGATATTGCATAAAGAACGCGAACGCGATCTGAAATGGATGCCCGCGAAAAAGGAGCAGAAACCCGGGCAGGAATAAAATCCCGCAGAACCGCACGAGGGACATATCCCACATTCCCACCAGCAAAGTAAGAAGATGAACAACCACTGCGTTTATGGCAAGCATACACAGCGTGAAAAGCGTTCCCCGTCTGGGCTGCAAACAAAGGAACATGATTATGATATTCGTGGCGACAACTACCGGCCCAATATAGGGAATGGCACTATCAAGAATCATAATGGCTCCTCCCGGAAGAAATATTGTAAATACTTTTCTTTGATTTCTCCTTTAGCCCGCTGCGCAATCGGCACGCTGCCGCCGACCCTCATAAACAGCGTATTCCCTTCTATGCTCTGCACATAATCCATATTGACGACAAAAGACGTATGCGGGCGGATGAACCGGCTGTCTGCCAGCAGCGGAGAGACCGCCTCTTCAAAAGGCACGCGCAGCGTCGTGCTCCTGTGCCCGGCGCCATCGGCAGTAATACAGTTAAGGGTGCGGTCCTCAAGCTCGCAGTAAACGATCCGGTGAAAGGGTATGGCCTCTGTGCCGTCCTTTGTTTTAAGTATGAAGATTTTTGCGTTTCTATCTTTGACCGTAATAAGCGCGATATCAAGCGCGCGCTGCAACGTATCCAAATCTACCGGCTTGACGAGATATTGAGACGCATAAACGCGGAAAGCGTCTAAAGAGCGGTCGTCCCGGTTGGTTAGGTAGATGATGACCGCTGTTTCGTCCAATTCCCGTATAAGCTGCGCCAGTTCAATACCGTCCGGTTTCGGCATCACAACATCCAGTAAATACAAATCGAAAGCCGCGCCATCGTCTATATCCCGCGCGAGTTCACTTGAACTTGTATATACTCTGATATCAAAATCTCCATAGGCGCGGACGAAACTGTCAATTTTTATGGCTTCAGCCGCTTCGTCATCGCAGATCGCAACCTTGATCATAGGCTTTTACTCCCCTGCGGCAATCGCTGATTAAAGCGGATTCCGGCGGAGCCACGGGCAAAAAGGGCGTCACCGCAGCGCGGCCTGACAGGGTCAGCGGTTACCTTACCATCATTATAGCACGAAACGTTCCGTATTCCAGCGATAACATCCAATCAATTATGTGCAGATAGCCATCATTTTTACGCACCCCCATTTTGGGAATGACCGGCTATGCTAAGATGTTGTAATAGGTTTGTATGTAAAACGTTTTCAAGTCATGTATCATTTATTATGGGAGGTTGTTATGAAAACTTTGCATATTTATAGGGTTGCCATAGCTTTGGTTATGATCACAGCACTGGTAACCATTACAGCTTGCGCACAGGGCGGTGAAGTACAGCCCGCCGAAAGCGCCGCAGGCGCGGCGCAAGCGGAGAATGTAACGGTTGCCCCGCAGGCTGAATTACAGACGCAAAGCGGCCCTGTAAAAGGCGTCGTTCAAGATGGCGTTGGCATATACAAGGGTATACCCTACGCTAAGCCGCCGCTCGGGGATTTGCGTTTTGCCCCGCCGCAGGACGCTGAGCCCTGGGCGGATGTGCTGGATTGCAGTGCGTTTGGGGATATCGCCACACAGGACAGCGTTTCTGGCGGGCTTTCGATGTCCGAAGACTGCCTAACGGTGAACGTTTGGACGCCGGCAACCGGCGCGGATGAGAAGCTGCCTGTTTACGTGTGGATACATGGCGGCGGTTTCGCCATAGGCAGCGGCGCGGAGGCGGATTACGACGGCGCGAATTTCGCAAAAGAGGGCATTGTGGCCGTTACGCTGAACTACAGGCTGAACGCGCCGGGGTTCTTCGCGTCGCAGGAAACGTATGACCAATACGGCACCACCGGCAATTGGGGGATACTGGACCAGATAAAGGCATTGGAGTGGATTAACGCGAATATCGGAGCGTTTGGCGGCGACAGCAGTAATATCACGATTGGCGGAGAATCCGCCGGTTCTTATTCCGTATCGGCCCTTATCACCAGCCCTTTGGCAGAGGGGCTGTTCCAACGCGCGATTATGGAGAGCGGCAGTATATTGGGTATTCCCGGCAATAATTTCTATTCAAAAGGCAATCTGGAACGCTCCATAGAGTTATGCCGTATGATGGGCTATCCCTTCGGCGCGGAGGATAACGCGGAGGGGCTTAAAACGCTGCGGGAGGCCGATATAAACGTATTGTCACAGATGAGCCCGTTGCAGCAGGACTTTACGATTACTGTCGCGTTTATGCTTACGCCGGTCTTTGATGGATATGTACTGCCCACCGATGTCTACGGGGCGCTGCAAAGCGGCGATATCAACAAAGTCGATCTTTTGTGGGGCTACAACGGCTTCGAGGGTTCTTTCTTTATCCCGGCGGATACGGATGAGCTCACCTATGAGATGATGGCGGCGCGGATGTACGGCTATGACGACGGCCAAAAAGTGCTGGAACGCTACCCGGTGGACGCCGAACATGACTCCGGCGAGCGGACGCGGCGGATATTGGGCTATGGTATGCTGGATTCTGTGATGAAACCGTATGCCGACTCGTTGTCCAGAGCCGGGCAAAAGGTGTACGGTTATAAGTTCAATTATGCCACGCAGGACAGCATCGAAAGCGGCCTGGGCGCGTATCATGGCAGCGAGATCGCCTATGCGTTCGGAAACCTCCCGGATACGGCAACCGATGAGCAGAAAGCGGTATCCAAAGAGATGTTCACCCGGTGGGTCAACTTTATCAAAAACGGCAACCCGAATGAAGGGGAAGCGGTAGACGTTGCGTGGCCGGAATATGACGCGGACAGCGCACAGATGTTGTTGTTTGATAAGGAGATTGAAACGGCGGAGCTGCCGGATAAAGAGGACTTCGAATTCATGGAGGAGGTTATGTTTGGCGAAGGGGCGGCGGAATAATACCACGGACAAGCAACGATAGATGCGGGCGGTAAGGCGCTGCAGCCACTGTTACACCTATAATGAAAAAACAACCCGTTTTATGCAATATGTTTGCGGTAACCGGGTTGTTTTTATTGTCAAGTTGCTTTCATCCCCCGGCCCCATAAGAACCGGGGGATAAGTTTGGTTGTTTGTTATTCTGTTACCGCAGCAATGCCAGTACATTTTGCGGCATCATGGAATTTGCCTGCGCCTGCATAGCGGTCGATACTTTGTTCTGGATATTGTATCTTGTGAAGTTTAATATTTGTTCCGCCATATCCGCGTCTGAGATCCGGCTTTCCGCCGCCGTCAGGTTTTCCGCCGACTGCCGGATGTTCGAGATCTTGGATTCCAGCCTGTTTTGCGTCGCGCCCAGCGTAGACCGCTGGTCGGAAACCATTTCGAGCGCGCTTCGTGTGGCTGTGATGGCCCTGCTCGCCCCATCCTGCGTGGAAATATCCAGATTGTCGAGCCCCAGGCTCGCCGAGTTCATCGCCCGGATGCCTATCGCGGTTTGCTCGCCTTCCGTCGCGCCGCTCTGTATGCGCATATCGGAACCCTGCTGCGCCGCCGTGGGCGTAAAGTCCACGCTCGCCGAGGCGTCGTCAAACAGCATCGTGTTACCGCTCACTTTAGCGCTTGTGCCCTGCGTAAGCGCGGCGGAAATTTCCCTCATGCCGTTGCCCGCCGCGTGGGTATATGTGTTGGACACCTGCCGCCCCTGCCTGTTTGTCAGGTTCACCGTGATGGTATCGCCCGCGCGGAGCCGCCCCGGGTCTACCTGCACGGAAGAATTGACCTGCTGCGCCGGGCGGAAGCTGGCGTTTGTTTCGCCCACGCCCGATTGTTTCTGCACAAATTTTATTTCGCTTCCCTGTGTGGAGATATTGAATGTATTGCCAAATTCGCCCACTGCCGCGTCGCGCATGGCCTGCAATATCTGCTCGTTGCTGCTTGCCTCGAACACGCCGATGCCTGCCGCGCCCTGCGTCTTTACCATGCCGCCCGGCAGCACAAGCTCAAACGACCGACCGTTCATACGGAACACGTCGCCCACGCCAAGACTGCCTCCGCCAAACGAATAGGTCGTCATCTGCGGGCCGGTCGAGTCGTACGCCACGCCCTCGGAAACCATAACGGGCATGGTTGAAATCGCGCCGCCCGCCGTGCCGGATACCGGCGAAGAAGCGTCCGCCGCCACATAAGACGCGCTTGCGCTTGCGGCATAGCTTTCGATCTCCTGCTGCGAGACGGCCACATTGTTTGCCGCGTCGCCGCCGTTATCAAGTGTGAATTCCAGCACGCCGCTGCCCGAACCCGAAGTGCCCGCGCTTATGCTGTAGCTGTTGCCACCCAATGTGACGCTCTGGCCCTGGTAGCTGTCCGCGATACCCTGCGCGAGGTCGGCGGAGGAATAACTCTGCCCCGCATCCAGATTAAGCGCAAGCGTTTCCCCGCCGATGGAAAGCTGGAACTGCTCGCCCGCGCCCGCGCCGCTGATAGAGAAATTGCTTAGATCCATACTGAACTGCGCCTGCTGCCCATTCGTGATCTGCGACGTGTCAAAGCTTGTCTGCTGTGTCATCGCCGCGGTGTTTGCCGCCGGCTGCATGGAAGAATTCACGAAGATCCCTTCCGTCTCAGCCGTGCGTGGTGTTCCTTGAACGGAAAAAGACCCGTCCAGTATGTTCATATTGTTGAAGTTTGTACGGCTGGAGATATCGTTGATCTCCTGCCTCAGTTGGTTAAACTCGTCACTTAATTTTGAACGGTCGGAAGCCGACAAAATTCCGTTCGAGCTTTGCACCGCCAGTTCATTCATGCGCTGCAAAATCGAGTCTGTTTCCTGCATTGCGCCTTCCGCCGTCCTAACAAGCGACACCGCGTCTTCGGTGTTGCGGGCGGACATGTTAAGGCCGCGCAGTTGAGAGGACATTTTGGCGGAAATCGCCAGGCCTGCCGCGTCATCCGCAGCACTGTTTATCCGCTTTGCGGATGCCAGTTTTTGCGCCGTGGATGAAAGCATCGAGTTGACTTTCGTGTAATTGTTATACACGTTTGTCTGGGTAGAATTGTTAATTCTCATGACAATCACTCCTTTGATTTGTGCTCACATCCATGTGAAAAAAACTTCCTTGTTTTTTCGGCATATCTTCCTTGATTTTACCGCATACATATTATACTGCAACGCGGCCTGGTTTACAAGTGTTTTTTTGGAATAAAATGGAATATTTGCGTACATTTTTGCATATTTTATAAGAAGATGCAGCGGCGTTTTAACTGGATGTTCCACTTATTCCATTTTGTGTAGTTTTTCATATGCATAAATCGGGCCGTGCACCTTCTGCGAGCGGTAGGTGGGCAAGGGTTGCTTATGTTCCAGTTCTTATGTTCCAGTTAAGGAATGTACTGCACGCGCGCCGCCCACAGGTTCGCCTGCGGAATGGAACCTGTGGGCGCTGCCACAAATAAAAATTGCCCGGGAATTCACGCGCATTGCTATGAGCCGTACTGCGGTGGCAGCGTAACTATAATTTTTTAGTTACAAGGCTTACCAACACTAAACATCTAGATGCATTATATTTTTACATAATCCATATCCACGCGTATACGGTTGCCGCGCAAAAAAGCGGCAGCTCTCTATTTTACGCAAATTTTGCAATAAACCCCACGCCTATCCTATTGACACGGGTGGTGGGATGTGATTTAATAAATATCGCTTGCGCTGTTTAGAATAACTAAACATAAAGTTTATGGTATGTGCGGCAAGTTTATGATATGTGCAGTAAACAAGATAAAAGGATAGGGTTTTATGAGTATAGGTAAAAAAATAAAAGCGCTTCGCCAGCAGCTTTCCTTAACGCAAAGCGAGCTTGCGGACCGCGCGGAGCTATCCAAGGGGTTTATCTCGCAGCTTGAACGCGACCTGACTTCCCCCTCGATTGCCACGCTGACGGATATCCTGGAATGCCTGGGAACCGACCTTCGGGAGTTTTTCCGCGATGAAGCGCCGGAAAAAGTGGCATTTTCCGCGATGGACTTGTTTGAAAAGGAACAGGGCGGGCAGAAGATCCTCTGGCTGGTGCCAAGCGCGCAAAAAAACTCTATGGAGCCTATACTGCTCACGCTTGCGCCGGGTGTGCAGACCGAGGAAGACAGGCCGCATCCCGGCGAGGAATTCGGGTATGTGCTTTCGGGCGGCGTCACGCTTGTTCTGGGCGCGGGGCGCCACCGCATCAAAAAAGGCGGCAGTTTTTATTTTAAAGCGGATCTGCCCCATTTTATCGTAAACACGGGTCAAAAGCGGGCGGAGGTCGTCTGGATCTCCTCCCCACCCAATTTTTGAGGAGCGCAAGTGATGGAACACGCGATCGATTTTACAAATGTGTACAAGGAATTTGACGGCGTGGAGGTGCTTTCCAACATTAACCTCTACATCAAGCAGAACGAATTCATGACGCTTCTCGGGCCTTCGGGCTGCGGTAAGACGACCATGTTGCGCATCATCGGCGGGTTTGAGGAACCGACAAGCGGCAACGTACGGCTTTTTGGCGAAAGCACGCGCGGCATCCCCCCCTACAAGCGCAGGGTGAACACGGTGTTCCAGCGGTACGCGCTGTTTCCGCATCTCAATGTATTTGAAAATATCGCGTTTGGCCTCAAGCTGAAAAAGATGAACAAAACGGTTGTTAAGAAACGGGTGGAGGATATGCTCAAGCTTGTCGGCCTTAAAAGCTACGGCGGCAGGGACGTATCGCGTTTATCGGGCGGGCAGCAGCAGCGCGTCGCCATCGCCCGGGCGCTCGTGAACGAGCCGGATGTGCTCTTGCTGGATGAGCCGCTGGGTGCGCTCGACTTGAAATTCCGGCAGGAGATGCAGCTTGAATTGAAGCGTATGCAAAAATCGCTGGGCATCACGTTTGTATATGTAACGCACGACCAGGAAGAGGCGCTCACCATGAGCGACGCCATCGCCGTGATGGATGAAGGCGTGATCCAGCAGGTGGGCACGCCCGAACAGATCTACAACGAACCCAGAAATTCCTTCGTCGCGGATTTCATAGGGGAATCCAACATCATCGACGGCGTGATGCGCGAAGATTATCTTGTGCACTTCGCGGGCAACGACTTTAAATGCTTGGACCGCGGCTTTGGCGCAAACGAGCCGGTGCGCGTGGTCGTGCGCCCCGAGGATATCGAGATCACAAAAAACATACGGGAAGGGATGGCCACCGGCACGGTCACGTCCACACTTTTCATGGGCGTGCATTACGAGATACGCCTGCGGGGCGAAAATGATTTTGAATGGCTGGTTCATTCCACCGGGCAGTTTAAAGCGGGTGACGAGGTGGGTTTCATACTGGAACCGGACGATATCCACGTGATGGAAGTAAGCGCTTACGATACGCTGCGTATCGACGATTCGGAGGCGGTTTAGAATTGAGGCGGATGCGTAAAACAAACGGGTTCCTTTCGGGCAGCAAGGTGTTTGCGATGCCGTATTACGCCTGGCTGGTCATTTTCATTGTGGCGCCGCTCATACTCATCGTAGCATACGCGTTCACGCGGCAGGGGGCGGGCGGCGTGTCTGTGCTCACGCCGGAGAATATTTTAGAAGCGTTTTCGCCCACCTATATGACGGTGTTTTGGCGCAGCGTGGCCTACGCGCTGGGCGCGACGGCGATTTGCCTCCTTTTGGGCTACCCGGTGGCGTACATCCTCTCGCGGATGAAGGCAAACACGGCGGCGATCATATCTCTGCTGTTCATACTGCCCATGTGGATGAACTTTTTGCTGCGCACCTACGCGTGGCGCGCGCTGCTGGATAACGGCGGGTTTGTGAACCAGATACTCACCGCGCTCGGGTTTCCGCCGATGCAGTTTCTCTATACGGGCGGCGCGGTCATGTTCGGGCTGGTGTATAACTTCCTGCCTTTTATGATACTGCCCATCTATTCGGTGTTCCAGAAAATGGACGGCTCTTTTGTAACCGCCGCGCAAGACCTGGGCGCAAACAAGTGGCAGACATTCTGGCGGGTCACGGTGCCGCTCACAAGAAGCGGCATCATATCGGGCGTCACAATGGTGTTTATGCCCGCCATGACCACGTTCGTCATTACGCGGCTTTTGGGCGGCAGCCATTTTATGATGTATGGCGATGTGATAGAAATGCAGTTTTTACTGATGAGCGAATGGAATTTTGGCTCGGCCCTCGCGGTGATCATGCTGCTATTGACCATCGTGTTCATGTGGGTACTGCGAAAATCGGACAAGGAAGGAGAAGGCGCCGCGCTCTTGTAGCGGGCCGGGTGGATTTTTATGCTGCGGTTTATAAAGCGGTTTTACCTCGCTATATTACTGGTTTTTATGTATCTGCCCATTGGCGCGCTCATCATCTCCTCGTTTAACGAGTCAAAAAACATGGCGGCGTGGACGGGCTTTTCCACGCGCTGGTACGAGCAGCTTTTCCATGACCCGGCCATTGCCGAGGTGCTTTGGGTCACCATTTCCATCGCGCTCCTATCCGCATTGATTGCCAGTGTGATAGGCACACTTGCCGTGATCGGCATGGACAGCCTGCGCAAAAAGCCTAAAAACGCCGTGTTGAACCTCACGTATATTCCGATGGTCAACGCGGATATCGTCACGGGCATCTCGCTGCTACTGCTTTTTATATTCCTCAATATACCGCGCGGTTACTGGACGATGCTGCTTGCGCACATCACATTCAACATACCTTATGTGATCTTTTCGGTACTGCCCAAAATGCGGCAAATGGACAGGAGCACCTACGAGGCGGCGCTCGATATGGGTGCAAGGCCGGCCTATGCCGTGCGCAAGGTTGTGCTGCCGCAGATCATGCCGGGCATCGTCACAGGGTTTATACTGGCGTTCACCATGTCGTTCGACGATTTTATGATCAGCTTTTTTACCACGCAGGGTGTGACGCAGAATCTTTCAACTTATATATATAGCATGGCGCGCGTTGGCCTGAACCCTATGATCAACGCGCTTTCCGCCATCATGTTCGCGGTCGTCATTACGCTGCTCATTGCGGTAAATGTGCGTTCGCTGAAGAAAAGTAAAAAAACTCTGCAAAGAGAGTATTGATATTCAGGAGGCTTACTAAAAATGAAAAAAACCGTTTCCGTACTAATCGCCGTACTGCTGTTGGCTTTCCCGCTGTTTTCCTGCGCCGCAAACGGCGGGGCCGCCGGGCCCATCACCGTGAATTTTTTGAACTGGGGGGAATATATCGACCCCACTGTAATAACCGCGTTTGAAGCGGAAAACTCGGGCATTAAAATCAACATGACGACAGTCGATTCCAACGAGGCGATGTATGTGACCGCGTCCACCGAAGGCTCGCAGATCGACATCGTGCTGCCCTCTGAATATATGATTCAGCGCATGATGCAGGAAGACATGCTGGCGGAATTTGACAGCGCACGCATGGAAAACTACCAATATGTGAAGGAATTTGCCGCCGCAAACTGCGGCTATGACCCGGAATGCACCTATTCCATGCCCTATTCATGGGGCACATTCGGCATTTTGTACAATCCCGAAATCATCAAGAAAGAAGTTACGAGCTGGGATGTGCTGTTTGACGAAGCGTACAGCGGCCGCATCCTAATGTATAACAGCCTGCGCGACAGCCTGGGCGTCGCCCTGCTAAAGCTCGGATACAGCTTAAACGCGAAGGACCCCGCGGAAATCAGCGCGGCGGGCGACCTGCTGGTAGAGCAGAAACCGCTTGTGATGGCTTACGGCACGGACGACCTTCGCATGACGATGGCGAACAGTGACGCATCTATCGAGAACAGCGCGGCGGCGGCGGTGATGTATGCGGGCGACGCGGCGTATACCATGGCGGATAACGCTGCGCTGAAATATGTGATCCCTGGCGAAGGCGCAAATATTTTTGTGGACGCGCTGTGTATACTGAAAACGTCCGACGTAAAGGCAGAGGCGCAAAAGTTCATCGACTTCATGCTGCGCCCGGACATCGCAGCGCTAAACGCTGAGTTCACGGGCTATTCCACGCCGGAAAACGCGGCTCTTGAGCATGTCGACCCGGCGATGTTGGAAAACAACGCGTTTAACCCGGACGAGGCGGATCTTGCGAACTGCACTTACTACGAGCACTTGAGCCAGGATGTGCTCAAGCTTTATGAAGAGGCGTGGATGCGGGTTACGGCGGCGTGAGGTTTGCGCCTCACACGCCATACCGCTTCTTCAATAGCGCGAGCCCGGCGGAAACAGCCGGGTTGCCCGCCATGCGCCAAAGCGCCTGTTTCTTTTTGCCCGCTTCGCACACCGCCGTATAAAATTCTTGCCGGTAGTCTCCATCCAGCATCACAGGGTTTTGCACGTCGCCCCGTTTTACCATGGCGTAGACGTCCAGCCACACCATACGGTTTTCCCGCAGCCCTTCCTTTTGCAGCCGTGTGAAGCTGTTCTCGCCGTGCAGCCGGTAAAGGTAGGCCGTTTCGCCTATGAACGCCGGTTCGGCGCGGAGGCAGGCCCGCAGGAAAAAATCATAATCGTGCACATATTTATAATTGCGGAATCCACCAAGCTCGGTGTACAGTGTTTTCTCAAACAATAGGTTGCCCGTTGAAACAGCTACGTTTTCCGCCACGGCGGAAAGGGCCGTAAAGCGCTTACCCGCGATATGGCGCTGTATGCTTTCAAACGCCCGCGCTTGCGCCGTGTCAAGCCGGGCGCCGTCTTCCCCAATGCAACGGACGGCGGAAAAGGCAAACCGCGCGTTCTCCATTTTTCCGGTCATCAGCGAGAACCTGTCGCGTTCATACAAGTCGTCAGCGTTCAGTATCGCCACAAGCCGCCCCGAAGCGCGCGCTATGCCTTCATTGATCGCCGCATGCGCGCCGCTGTTTTCACTGTGGAAGATGGTTTTCACGCCGCCCGAAAAGCGACACTCATATTGCTTTGCCAGTCGTTTTATTTCTTCCGCGCTGCCGTCTTTTGAAGCGTCGTCCACAATAACAAGTTCCAGGTTTTCATACGTTTGAGCCGCAACAGATGAAACCGCCTGCGGCAAATAGCGCTTGTAGTTGTAGGAGGGGATCACCACCGAGATTACACAATCTACCATGTTAAAGCTCTTTCAAATACCGCGCGAGTGCGTCGCTGTAATGCGGCAGTGGCGCAAACCCCGCCTGCGTGAGCGAAGAAAGCGAAAGGCGCGAGTTTTTGGGGCGCACGGCGGGCGTTTTGTATTCCGCCGTCGTCACAGGGTGCACAGCCACAGCAAGCCCCGCCGCTTCAAAAATCTCGCGGGCGAAACCATGCCATGTCGTGCAGCCGGAATTGGGCGTGTGGTATACGCCGTATTTTTTGCTTTGCAATATTTCACATGCGATGTCCGCTACGTCGCGGGTATAGGTGGGTGCGCCAAATTGATCGCATACTACGCGCACTTCGCCGTTTTCCTTGCCAAGGCGCAGCATCGTTTTCACAAAATTGTGCCCGTTTTTTCCAAACACCCAACTAATGCGCAGTATATAATACGCGTCCAGCGCTTCCTGCACAGCAAGCTCACCTTGATACTTTGTTTTGCCATATTGGTTTTGCGGGTCTTTTTTGTCGCCTACTTCCCACGGTTCTTCCCGGGAAAACCCATCGAATACATAATCGGTGGAAAAATACAGCATCTCGGCGCTCACTTCGCGGCAGGCCCGCGCGATGTGCCTTGTGCCGTCCACATTCACCGCCGCGCACAGCCCGGGTTCTCGCTCGGCTTTATCCACGGCGGTGTACGCCGCGCAATGGATCACATGCGTGGGCGCGTATGCCCGGATGGCGGCAAGCACAGCCTGCTTGTCCGTAAGGTCAAAATCCTCTATATCCACGCCTTTGTTCTCTATGTTAAGCGCGGCAAGCTTTTCCGCGATATCATGGCCGAGCTGGCCGGCCACACCCGTCACAAGAACTCTCATCGCCCACCATACATTTTCTCGTAGTAGTCTTTGTATTCGCCGCTGATGATGTTTTTCCACCACGCTTCGTTCGCGAGATACCACGCCACAGTGCGGCGGATGCCTTCGTCAAACGTAGTCTCCGGCCGCCACGAAAGCTCGTCCATCATTTTTTGGGGGTCGATGGCGTAGCGCATATCGTGCCCCGCCCGGTCCTTTACAAATGTGATCAGGCTCTCCGGCTTGCCGAGTTCCTTTAAGATAGTTTTCACAACTTGCAGGTTTGTACGCTCGTTGTGCCCGCCGATGTTGTATACCTCACCCACGCGGCCATCCGCAAGGATCCTTTCTATGGCGGCGCAGTGGTCTTCCACATATAGCCAGTCGCGCACGTTTTCGCCCGTGCCGTAAACGGGCAGGCTTTCATTCGCGAGCGCGCGGGAAATGATCAGCGGGATCAGTTTCTCGGGAAAATGATACGGCCCGTAGTTGTTGGAGCAGCGCGAAATGGTTACGGGCAACCCGAACGTCCGGTGATACGCCTGCGCTAAAAGGTCGGCCCCCGCTTTGGACGCCGAATAGGGCGAGGAAGTGCAAATAGGCGTCTTTTCGGTGAAGAATAAGTCGGGCCGGTCTAACGGCAGATCGCCGTACACTTCGTCGGTGGAAACCTGGTGGAAGCGCTTTGCGCCGAACTCCCGGCAGGCGTCCATCAGCACCTGCGTCCCCAGTATGTTGGTGGAGAGGAACAGCCCGGGGTTTTCTATGGAGCGGTCTACATGCGACTCCGCCGCGAAGTTGACCACCACATCGAAGTTCTCTTCCCTGAACAGCTTAAACACCGCGTCCCGGTCCGCTATATCCGCACGCACAAATTTAAAACGCGGCGTCCCCATCACGCCCGCGAGCGTCTCGAGGTTGCCCGCGTACGTCAGCTTATCCAGCGCCACGATATCGTAATCCGGGTGCTTTTTACGCATGTAGAATATAAAATTGCCGCCGATGAACCCGGCGCCGCCTGTTACCAGTAACTTCATGCTTCGTCTTTCCATTTCTATATGTTAAAAATTGATATCCGAATCTTTAAGAAGCGGCGCGTTCCTGTCTTTATCGGAAAGCACCGGGTCTTCAATACCCCAGTCAACGCCTATATCCGGGTCGTTGTAGCGAATTGACCTGTCGTGCGCGGGCGAGTAGATGGTATCCACTTTGTACTGGATCTCCACATCGTCCGTAAGCGTCACAAACCCGTGCGCAAACCCCACCGGAATAAAGAACATCGCTTTATTTTCCGCGGAAAGCTCCACGCTTACCCATTCACGGTAGGTGGGCGAACCCGGCCGAAGGTCTGCCGCCACATCGCGTATCGCGCCGCGCGTGCAGCGTATGAGCTTGCACTGCCCCATCGGGGCAAGCTGGAAATGCAGGCCGCGCAGCACGCCTTTTTTAGCGGAATAGGAATGGTTGTCCTGCACAAAATCACAGTCGATGCCGAGTTCCTTAAACTTTGGTTTGCTGTACGACTCCATGAACCAGCCCCGGCTATCGCCATGCACATCCGGCTTTACGATCATCAAGCCGTCAATATCTGTTGTGTATCCATCCATTAAATAAGCGCCCTTCCTTCCGCTAAATCTTTCAAGTACGCGCCATACGGGGATTTCCCGTATGCGGCGGCGCTTTCTTTCAATTGCGCCATGTCGATCCACCCCATGCGGAACGCCGCTTCCTCGGGCGCCGACACCACAATGCCCTGCCGCCGGTGCAGCGTCTGCACAAAATCCGCCGCGTCGAGCAGCGAATCGAACGTTCCCGTATCGAGCCACGAAAAACCGCGCCCCATCACTTGTACGTCAAGTTCGCCGCGCTCAAGGTAGATGCGGTTCAGGTCAGTGATCTCAAGTTCGCCGCGCGCGCTGGGTTTTAGCTGTTTGGCATATTCCACTACGCGGCTGTCGTAAAAATACAGGCCGGTGATCGCGCAATCGGACTTTGGTTCTTGCGGTTTTTCTTCCACCGAAAGCGCCTTGCCGTCTTCGGAAAACGCCACAATGCCAAACCGCCGCGGGTCGGCCACGCGGTAACCGAACACGGTGGCCCTCCCTTTTTTCTGGTTTTCCGCCGCGCGCTTCATCAGGGCGGCAAGCTCGCTGCCGTAAAAAATATTGTCGCCCAGTATCATCGCGCAAGGCTCGCCGCCAATGAATTCTTCCCCCAATATAAACGCCTGCGCCAGCCCATCCGGCGAGGGCTGTACTTTGTAGGAAAACGAGACGCCAAACCGCGACCCGCTGCCCAGCAGTTGTTCAAACCGAGGCAGGTCTTGCCCAGTCGAGATAATCAATATGTCGCGGATACCGGCCTCCATCAGCGTGCACAGCGGGTAATAGATCATGGGCTTGTCGTAGACGGGCAAAAGCTGCTTGCTTGTCATGATCGTAAGCGGGTAGAGCCGCGTTCCCGATCCCCCCGCGAGTATAATCCCTTTCATTTGCGCACCCCCAATTTCCGGTCCTGCCCATCTGCCGCGCACATTTTTTCATCTTTGCGCCATTTCATGAAATACTTGCACATCGAAGCGATATGGATAGACAGAAACTTGAATTTTTTGGCGCTTGCACGCATGTAGTCGTGGTAGACGACCACTTCGGGTACGCGCACCACGCGGGCGCGTTTTCTGATAGTGCGGGATAGATCCGCGTCTTCAAAGTACAGGAAATACCGCTCGTCGAACCCCCCTGTTTCCCTTAAAAGCTCCGTGCGCGCAAACATAAAACAACCGGACGCAAATTCGATATCCGTCACGCCCGAAAGGTCTTCATCCTGCATACAATAATGGCGGCGGTGTTTTTCCATGCTTTTTATGGGCAGCCGCCGCGCAATCAGGTATTTCAGTTTAGGGTCGCGCTTGGGCAGGTTTTGCGGCTTGCCATCGAGGTAATGGACGGCGGGGATGCAAAGCCCCACGTCCTTGTTTTGCTGCATAAACCGATGAAGCGCGGTGAGTGCGTCTGAGCGGAGGATAATATCCGGGTTTACCACGGCATGGTATTCCGAATCGATTCGCTTGATCACAAGGTTGTTCGCGGTGCCATACCCGAGGTTGCGGTCGGAAAACACGATGCTGATGGAAGAAAACTCGTTGGCGATGCGCTCGGCGCTGCCATCGGAAGAGGCGTTGTCGATCACATAGACTTTAGCCTTCACCCCGCGCGTCTGCTCCATGATAGAGCGGACAGCCTCCCGCGTTCTGAGGTAATCATTGAAATTCACAATGCCTACCGTCACATCATATTTCAAAAAAAGCCGCCCTCCATTCCTGCGCTGATTCATATAGTATACCAGTAACATGCGCTGTTTTCCACTTTTTTTGTTGAAGTTGCGCAAATGGCGGCATAATATGTTACATGTGGCAGGTATCCGGTTTATTAATAGGATGGAAATAAAGCAGGTTCTAAGCAGTGGTTGTCTTGGTATGGGTAGCGTAATGACGCTAAAAAGCCCAGTGTTTTCAGAGAGGGGAGTGGCCATTTTGCATGAATTATTGTTTTCGCAACATAGGCGGCATAGGTGTTGGGTCGTCGGGCGGTACAGATTTCTTATGTTGATGTGTTCATCGGTTCCATACAACATTGCTTTTTATCATACAAGATACTATAATACTGTAAAGCTCCTGAGTTTATTACTATGCGAGGTGCGCAATTGCCGGATAAAACGGAACCAAAAAAGAAGAGACATGTGGTGACAAATATCATCATCATTGCGGCAATTGCCGTGCTGGTGTATTCCCTTTATAATATCATTTACATTGTAGGGTCGAACACGGAAAGTGCTAATATCTACAGCGGCCTGCGCAGTTATACCAGTGTTTTGAACACGGAGACGGGCGCGGCGCCTTCCGCAGAGGGCGGGCTTACCGCAAGCGGCGGGCTGGACCTCGTCGTTGATTTTGACGCGCTGAGAACGATGAACGAAGAAACCGCCGCGTGGATCGTTGTGCCCGGCACAGAGGTCGATTACCCCGTAGTGCACACGGATAACAACGACTATTATTTAAACCACGCCGCCGACGGGACGGAAAACAGGGCGGGCGCTATTTTTATAGACGCGCTGAACGCGCCGGATTTTTCCGACCAGAATACGATCGTATACGGCCACAACATGCAGTCGGGCGCGATGTTTGCAAGCCTGCATGCGTTTGAAGACACGGCGTTTTTCAATGAACATACGGATATCTATGTGTATACGCCGGACGGAAACAAGCGCACCTACCGCATCTTCTCCGCGTTCCAGACAAACGCCATAGGCGATACCTACACGATCACGTTTGCCGACGAAGCCTCCTTTGATCAATATGTCGCGGACGCGCGCGCTAAATCGACCGCGCCGACGGATGTGGAGGTGAAGAGCACGGACAAGGTCATCACGCTTTCCACCTGTATCCGGGGGCTTTCCACCAAACGGTATGTAGTGCACGGCGTGCTTGTAGCAAATGAGCCGGTTCTATAGAGCTATATTCTGACTGCCAAAATCTGCGGTTGACTTACCGAAACATCTATTATATAATATATTACGTTGCGCAACGCAATAGTTGCCGCGGAGTAGAGCAGTTTGGTAGCTCGTCGGGCTCATAACCCGGAGGTCGCAGGTTCAAATCCTGCCTCCGCAACCATAATAACACAGGGCTTTCGGAGGAATCTGGAAGCCTTTTGTTTTACTTAATACTATAAATGATAAGTTTTATCGATGTTAGCTAACTCACACTGGTGTTGTCTTCTGCTTCAGTAAATTATAATCTGGCAGGCCGGGTAAATATTTGTAATTTTCTAACAGCTTTTTTTCTAGCGTCATTATCATTTCCTTGGAAGCAAGACCGCTTTCTCTAATTTTGATGATAGATAGGTATTCCTCTAAAAATTTTCTTATTTCATCAGATGAGACATTACTGGAATCATAATTAAATACCAGTTTAGCCACTGTTTTTCTTCGACTATCATCATATCGTTCAAATTCAATTACAGGATTTAATGATTCTATTACTGAAATAAGGCTGATTGCAGGATTTGTTTTTACGGTGTTTCCGCATAACCAGTCTATCGATACATCTAAAGCAGCAGCTAGCTTCATTACAGCACGCACATTTGGAAGCTTTTCAGCCTTAGATGGAGATGGATTCTCAAAAGAGGATATTGTTGAAGCAGCCACATCCGCCAAAGCAGCCAATTCTTTTTGAGTCATGCTTGCATTACCTCTTGCTTCTTTTAAATTTTCTGCAAATATATGTTTTTTATAATCAGCCATAAATCAGTTCCCCTCTATCTGGAGTAATGTTATAAAATGAATTATACAATACTATATCGTGTATGTAAAGCATTATGGTGGATAATATCTAATAAAATATATACAATGCAAAATAGTGTACTTTGCTCTGCTTTTGACATATAATTCAACTATCACATCGAACGGAGGATTGATAATGTGACAAAAGAGACTGCAACATTAAGCGTAAGCCAACTAGCACAACACCTTAACATTGGTATGAATGCAGCGTATGGTCAGAGAAATGATCATCGAGGATGTAAGCAGGATTGGTGCAGAGATAAAAGAATTAAAAAATCAGCTTGAGATTGAACAGGCGAGGCGGTATACAATATCAGAAGAACAGATTGTGGAGGCCTTAACAAAATTAGCTGATGGGGATGTAAATGACTTAATCTATCGCAAGTCGTTGATAAAGATGCTTGTAAATAGAATTTTCCTGTATGATGATAAATTTACGATTACTTTCAATTCGGGTGACGAAGAGGTTACAATTACCGATGTTTTACTGGCCGAGATAAAAAAAGGCTGTAGGGGGTAAAAGTGATTGTTTATCAAATAATTTGTGTGGATATCACGTTCAACCCGTTCGCCCGTTGTTAGTCCATTACCGTTACAAAAACCGTAGCAGATTTCCCATGTGTTCTTTCCGCACCGTGTATGGTAGAATCATTCTATACCATACGGCCAAGCCGTTTGCGCACAACCACGCTTTTACTATCGGGAGGGGAACCGAAATGAAACAATATACCACCAATTATATTAATACGTTTATTGAAATCGCTGAAGATTGTCTGGCGCAGGCGGCGGAAGTGCCGCCGCAAAAGGAACCGAAAACGGCGGCAAGAATTGAATATGATATGCTGATTGACAACCCGTATCAAAACACCTCGGACGATGTACTTTTCGAATCGAACGGAAAACGCAGAGGCCTCAGCCGGGAGGACTTCTTCGCAAAGGGGCAGCCATGCTTTCGCGCTTCCGCGCTCACAAAGAAATACGGTTGGGGTGTACACAGCGATAAAGACGGTAAAATCGCTATATTCCCGGTAGGTTCCGCCGCATATCAAAGCTTAACGGCAGACACAAGTATAAAACATCTCAAGGCGATGCGTTCAAGTAAGAAGTAGGGTTTACATTGCTGATTGTACTAACATAATCCGTTCTTTAATTGCTGTGCCCAATACACCTGTATAATCATCTGTAGAAAGGATGCCGCACACCCATGAACAGAACATCCGCACCGGATAGCAAAGCGTTTTCGGCTATTCGGGATATCCTCAACAGCATATGCCCCGTGCCCGGCGACCAATTCGCCGCCTTTTGCGCGTTGCTGCGCCAAACGCGCTATGCCAAGCATGATTTCTTTGTGCGGGCGGGCGAGCGCAAGAGCGAGGCGGGTTATGTGGTAAGCGGCTTATTCAGGCTGTTTTACATAGACCACAAGGGCAAGGAATACACTAAAAACTTCATGCCGCCCGGTCATTTTGTCGCACCGTATAATTCCATATTGCGGGGCGAGGCGTCCAACCTCTATATTCAGGCATTGAAGGACTCGGTTGTAGTGACGTTCGATTATAACGCCTGCGCGGTGTTGGCGAGCGATCACATTTGCTGGCAAACGATACTGAGAAAGATTACAGAAGGCGCGTACCTCCAAAAAGAAAAACGTGAATCCGACTTGCTGTTCTACGACGCGGAAACACGCTACGCTAATTTCATGCGCGAATTTCCCGATTTGGCGAGAAACATCAAGCAGCAGCATATCGCGTCATTTCTGGGTATGTCGCCCGAAACGCTGAGCCGCATCAAACGAAAAATTGATACAAATCTTTGACATAAATCAAGGAAAGTGTGCTCCAATTGCGTTAAGATAATGCAAAGGAGTGATGTCATGTCCGGGCGTAAGCACTATCTCGATAACCTGCGTTCGCTCAGTATACTGCTGCTGTTCCCATTCCATGTGTTCATGATCTACAACAACTGGGGCGAGAGCAACTATATACACGGCGCGGCGCTTGCCGTTCCCAGCGCCATCAACCAGATACTCTATCTATTTATGATGCCGCTGCTGTTTGCCGTGGCGGGCATCAGCTCACGTTACGCCCTGCATAAACGCAGCGCCAAACAATACGTCGGCGAACGCGTGCGCAAGCTGCTGCTGCCGCTGTTGTTCAGCATGCTGCTGGTGCTGCCCGTACAATCCTACATCGCCGGCCTGTTCCACAACGGCCACGCCAACTATCTGGATTACTACACCACCGTTACCGACTTCACGGGCTACGACGGCGCGTTCACGCCCGGGCATCTGTGGTTTATACTCTACCTGTTCGTCATTTCCATGGTCAGCCTGCCGCTTATGCTGCTCGTCAAACGCGGCAACGCGCCCCGCAGGCATATACCGCTATGGGCAATAGTGCTGCTGGGCCTGCTGCCCTGCCTCGGCAACATACTGTTCGACATCAGCGGCAAAAGTCCCACCGAATTTCTGGCATATTTCCTGCTGGGCTATTTTGTGCTGGCACAGGAATCCGTACTCCAGACGCTGGATAAGCACCGTTTCCTATTGTTAGGCATCACGGTAACAGGGGCGGTGCTCACATTCTCTTTCGATACTATATTGTATGAAATGGTGGGGTGGCTGGCTGTGCTGGCAGCGCTCGGCCTAGGCAGGCATTATCTGAACTTCACCGGGCGCGTGTCGCGCTACCTGTCAAATTCCTCGTTCGGCCTCTACATCTTTCACCAGTCATGGATCGTGGTAACGGGCTACTTCATACTGCAATGGACGGTAAACTATTTTGCGCAGATACCGCTGATACTGGTCATTTCCACGGTGCTCACCTTTATCACATATGAATTGGCAAAGCGCGTGCCGATTTTTAGGTGGATGTTTGCTTTAAAAAATATTCAATAACCTTCGTGCCGGAAGTGTGGTAAAATCGTTTTATACTATTCCCAAATGAACTACTCCCGCACCAAGGGGCGGGGTATCAAAGGCAAGTTCAAGAGCAAGGCAACGCCCCGAGGGGCGGGGTATTTGACCCTGAGGGATTAAAAACGCTTGCGTTTTTAATTTCGTCCGGCCACTGAGCCCGGAAAAAAACTTCTTCGAAACGCAGTGGCCGGGCGGGTCACACAGCGCCTTTTGGCGTGGTGTGACGGGAAAGCCGTTTACAAGCATGGGCTATCGATTGCGCCATGTTTCTTGCGGGAGGGATGAACAAAACATGCAAAGACTGTTTTTATGTTCGATGTTCCAAAATGTATGGAAGTTGCTGAAACCGCTCAAGCCCGCTATGCGGGGCAAGACCGTCACCTATATTCCCACCGCCAGCAAAGTGGAAAAACTGGGATGGTTTGTAAACATCGGCAAATGGAAACTGAAAAAACTGGGGATGCTCGTGGACGAACTGGATGTTTCCGCCCAACCGTACGAAACAATACAGGCGGCACTTGCAAAAAACGACTACATCTATGTAACCGGCGGCAATACCTTTTTCCTGTTGCAGGAATTGAGAAGAACCGGCGCGGACGCGCTGCTTACCGACGCAATCAACAACGGAAAATTCTATATCGGCGAGTCGGCGGGCGCTATTGTCGCCGCAAAAGACATCGGTTATTCCGCCGCTATGGATAAAAAAGAGAAAGCTCCCCATTTAAAAGACTATGCGGGCTTAGGCTTGATAGATTTTTATGTCGTGCCCCATTCCGGGAATTGGGAGTTCGGCAAAGCAGTAGAGCAAATCGTCGCGGACTATGCAAACCAGTTGAATCTTTCTGTCATCAGTGACAAGCAGGCGATATTTGTGGAGGGAGGCAACGTGAAATTGTTATGACGGCAGGCGCGCGATAGCGTAGGTGTCAAGTATCCTTGCAGTTGGATTCCCTATATACTGCTCTGTATATACTGATCCGACAAATTATTTGCAGCACCCCCTTGACAGGTGAGCGATTGGTCACTATAATAAAAGTGACCAATCGCTCACCTTGTGCATTGAAAGGAATGTTACATGAACACGAAACAGCAAATATTAAACGAATCGCTGAAACTATTCTCAAAAAATGGTTTTGACGCCGTATCCATTCGTGCTATCGCAAAAGAAGTAGGCGTGGGAAACAGCGCTTTGTACAAGCACTTTCCCAGCAAGCGGGCCATTTTTGACGCGATTGTCGCGCAATGCAAGGAGCATTTCACGCGACAAAGCGGCCATTATCAAAACAGCATACGCAATGAGGACGACTTTGTTGAAATGTGCCTTGCCATGTTCCGATTTCAAATCAGCGATGAGATGATTGTGATGTTCCGGCGGATTCTTCTGATAGAGCAGTTTAAAAACGAAGAGATGGCAAAAATATTCAAAGAGTTTTTTATCGAGCTGCCGCTCGCCACACAGGAAGAGTTATTCAGGCAGCTGATGCAAGACGGCGTGATGAAAGACAAAGATCCAAAAGTGCTTGCGTTGGAGCTCTATGCGCCATTTTTTCTATATCATACCGTAAGCTGTGAACAAGAGAAACTGACGGAGCTTTTCAAAAAACACGCTGCGTATTTTTATGTGGATAACATCGTGGGGGGAGTACCCCCAAAATGAAAAAGAAGATATGGCTAGGCATCGCCTCTATACTAGGGATTCTATTTGTCTCCGGCGCACTATATCTTTCATACGAAAGCAACAATCATTACGAGGTGGATATGACCAGAGCGGAAACCATAACTGTTACAAGCCCCGCGTTTGAGGCGGGCGGGCCAATCCCGGTTCAATATACCGGGAAAGAGGAAGATATTTCCCCACCTCTTCACTTATCAGATGTAAGCGACCATGGCGTTTCGCTGGTGGTCATCATGGACGATGCCAGCCATCCGCTGTTCAAAAACTTTAACCACTGGGTTATGTGGAATATACCACCGGGCGAACAAATTCCGGAAAACATTACCCATGGCGCAACCGTTAGTACACCGGATGGCGCGGTGCAGGGCATGGGGTATGGACAAAACAGGTACAAAGGCCCCAACCCGCCTGCATTTATGCGGGAGGCACATCACTACATTTTTCATGTCTACGTCCTAGACTGTATGCTGGAACTGGCGCCACATTCACGTAAAAAAAATGTGCTGGAAGCCATGGACGGACATATTATACAGTACGGCAGCGTCACCGGCCTTTGGAGTAATGCATACCTAAAATAACGATACGCGAAGCGGAAAAGAGAGGAAAAACAAATGAACCCAGCCCCAATAATAAATAAAAAAAGTGTTAAAAGCGCCCTGCCGTTACGGCAAGCCCAAAAGCAGGAGAAGCGACTGAAGGGCAAGGGCGGCAGACGACCTTTAAAAAACTATTTAGGCAAGGTCGTTACCCTGTCGCCCCCTAAATCCACCTTGGAAAAATCCAAAACAGCAGATGTTCCGGCCAATGTCTCAGTTGACGAATTGTTGTGTGCCATTGAAAAGGCAGGACTTACGGGTATGAGCGGCAACGGCTTTCCTATCCACCAAAAAATCACCAGTTTCCTTGCGGCGAAACCGGGCAATAGAATTTTGCTGATTAACGCCGTTGAATGCGACCCCGCGCTTGTGCATGACGAATGGCTGTTGCATAACAGATATGCGGAAATCCGGCAGGCTATCCATCACTTAAAGCAAACGCTTTCCTTAACAGGCGTTGTTTTGGCCATAAAAGATAAGAGGATTCGGCCAAACGATGCATGTACGATTGCCACTGTGCCGCCCCGATACCCCATGGGCGAGGAGCATTTTCTGATTCGACAGGCATTGGGCATTCCGATTGAGAGCGATACAATTCCGGCGGAGCAAGGGATTCTTGTGTTGAATATTCAGAGCGTTTATCAAATCGGTAAAATCATCAGCAACGATTATGATGGCGGACGGTTTGTTACGATTGCCGACTTGACAAAGGCCTCAGCCAGAGTTGTCTATGTATACCCCGGCGAAAATATCGCAACGCTTCTTACCGCCCACTTTGGCGCGCAGGGCAATAAGACTTTGCATAAGGGGTTTGGGGCCATGTCGTGCGTGACGGCGGATAAAATGGATGATTTCTCCAATTGTGAAACCTTTGCGGCTTACGTGGATGTGCCGCAAATAGACAGCAAAAACAAGTGTAAACACTGTGGAAGCTGCACGAGAAGGTGTCCCATGCATATTAAAGTTGCCAAGATTGTCCAAAATACTGACGGCAATCGTCATTTCGATAACGCGTCATATCACCCGGAGCGTTGTATGCAGTGTGGTAGTTGTACCTATTTTTGCCCGGCATCAAAAGATGTTTCCGGCTATGTTACCAGAGGTTGACCCTTATACCATTCCCAACTAAAAACGCCTGCGTTTTTAATTTCGTCCGGCCACTGAGTTTCGAAGAAGTTCTTCCGGGCTCAGTGACCGGGCGGGGCACATAGCGCCTTTTGGCGTGGTGTGACGGGACGACGATTTTGAGTTAAGGGAATAGCGTTTATTTGTCGTGTACCTATGTGGCAAGCCGCGCAACGCTTCCGGCAGGAATGGTTGCGCGGCTTTAGCCGGTATTCGCCGGAAGTCATTCACATAGTCTCGTGCCGTTAAAACATTTAATTCATTTCATGCACTACAAAAACAATTTCGCATAGTAGAATCTCATGATATAATATTAGCACATCATAATATCTCGGACATAGTTTTTAAAAACTATATAGTTCTTAAAATCCGCTATGTTGGATATTTTTGATTTAGAAATTGCAAAAATATACAATATATAGTAGCTGTGTTAGATTTGAGATTTTTCCAAAAATCAGAATTCATGAACTGACTGCAAAGAAGGTCCGTTATTATGAGTAAAAAAAATCGAGCCTCACATCCATGTAGTGTATGCGTCGCAAACAAACGATGCAGCGTCGGAAGCAATGAGAAAACTGTTGCTGGGGGTTGTGGTTGACCCGGCGGATAAGCAGGAAGTTGTTGTCATGCGTGGAGAAGAAAGCAACAAGAAGGGCAGGATGGCGCCGTATGGATATGTGTATGATGACAAAGAGAAACGTGATGCGACAGGTCGCACCCTGCGTGGCTTGGTTATACACAAAAAAGAAGCTATGGTGGTGTGCAAAATGTTTGAGCTTTGCATCGAATACAAATTTGGTGGTAGAAGGATTGCTGACTATCTGGCCGCAAAGGGGTATGTTACCCGTAATGGACATCTTTTCAACTATTCAACAATATTGAGGATGCTCTCCAACCAACTGTATATGGGCATAGTCCGGCGGGGCAAAGCAGCACCATATTATAACTCTGGCCTCGCTATAGTGTCTGAAAGCACTTTTGAAAAAGCGCAAGAGGCTAAAAGGAAAAACACCTCGCCCTCGAATTGGAGTTATGCAGATGGCGCGTCCTCATCTTGAACAAGGGCGCATCATAAATCGCAAGCGTCAAAAACAGGTGCACCATCTCACCCCAACCTATCAAGCGCACCGGACATCTTTATGTCACCGGGCATGAGCATCTGCAATCCACTTAAGTTATTGCGGATATCCCAATTTGGCGCGTTTTTGAAAATATAGGTTAAATATGTGAATGGGTCAAAGCCATTCTCTTTTGCCGTCTCAACTATGCTGTACATGATGGCGCTGGCCCTGGCACCGCGCGGCGTGTTGGCGAATAGAAAGTTCTTTCGGCCAATCACAAACGGCTTGATGCTGCGCTCGGCGCGGTTGTTGCTGATTTC
>DOMW01000287.1:0-6962 GCA_003510345.1 Clostridiales bacterium
AAAACGGTATTGGAACAGAACCGGGTAAGGTCGGTTACATGGTGGGTTGGGATGATTGACGCCGCAGTGACGGCGATCACCGGCGTACTGATGGCGGCGGGGGCGGTATCCGTTGAGATTGGCGGGGCGGTCGTCGCGGGGTCGGCCATTGTGCTGGCTTACTGCAACGGCAACAACCCGAGTATACGGGGGAAATACTGATGGACAACGCAATCATCATCGCGCTTATCGCGGCGGTGCCGACGATTTTCAGCGTACTTGCCACGGCCAGCGTGACCCGGCACAGGATCAATGTGCTGGAGGACAAGATGAACGAGCATAACGCGTTTATGAAGCGGTTTGTGGTGATCGAGAGCAAGGTTTCCGGCATGGCGGAGTTTATAGACAAGCACGACTGTGATCACGAAGAGCTGATGGATCGGCTGACGCGGATCGAGGAGCGGGCGAAGAGTAACACGCACAGGCTGGATAAACAGGCGACGTAATACGAATCAAGGGCTTGAAATTACGAGCTTTGATATACGGAGACGCTTGCGATGTGGTCGTAAGAGACGATGATTTCGGGGAGCTTCAAATTGCCGTTCGCGACAACATTTTGCATCACAAGAAATTCGCCCTGAAAATCGAGAGAGGCGGGGCCGCGGCTTATGAGGCTGCCACCGGATGTAAACAAGTATACAAAGCATTTTTCCGGGTCGGGGCATTCCGCGGTCTCTCTTTGCACATAGTTTTGTACGAGTATTTTTTTCATTTCTGACGCTCCTGTAGAAGTGTTTTTGGTTTGCGGCAATGCTCTTTAGGTACAGTATAAAAAGGAAACTGCCGAAATGCAAGAAGTAGTTGCAAGAAAAAACGGTGGTATGTTAAAATGAATCTATGGAAGTAAAAACGATTATAGCTGGAGCGATTGTGACGGCCGGCCTTTTGTTCTTTGGGTTAATGATGTGGAAGAAGCCGGAGAAGGTAGCGGCCGGGCTGAAATATGACAAGCACACAAGGCATGTTTCACCCGAATCTTACGCACGCGTAAAGGCGGCGTATCTGCACCAGGTGCGCGCTGTGGGGCTGGGCCTTTTTATGGGCGGGTTCGCGTGCGCGGCGCTGTTTTTTGTTTGGGGGTTGCGCTGAGGCTGTGGCAACAACTGTGATTAATCGGATTAAGGAGGAGTGTAAAGAAGCGGTTTTCAGCCTGGCGATATAAGCCTGCGCTTGGATTTTGGAGAAGCTGAAGGGGTCGAGCTGGCCATGAAGTGGTGATAAGGCCGGAATATGGTTATGACAAAATAGATACGATGACGATCGCGGCGGTTTTGAGGATGCTCTCGAAACCGCCGTTTTCCAGTGAATAACAATTGTGCGTGCCACTATCTACACATCCGCGACTTCTATGCTCCCGTCTGTGCCAAAAATATCATAGCCTGCCTGCCGCATACGCGCGATGGCGTCCACCATGCCGTATGTGATGGCCTGCCCGGGTAAAATGACAGGGATACCGGGTGGGTATGCGCCTACACATACGGCGGATATTTCCCCCACCGCGCCTATCATCGGGATATTCCTGCGCGGGGCAAACGCGGCCTGCCTCATGGGAACAGCCAGCTTCGCCGCGTATATCCGGGAAAGCTCCTCATCCGGCTTTGTTCTTTTGATATGGTAGTTCGCGCCTTTTATTCTGGAAAGCACGCCGCGCAAACGGTCAAAATCTTCTTTGCCGTCCGCCACGGTACACAGCAGCAGTATGCTCGAGCTGTCCGCCGATTCAATGAAAATGCCCTGTTTTTGCAATGTTTTTGCCACGCCAAAGCCGCTTACGCCGCGGTCTGTCACATCGATCACCAGCTTTAATATGTCGCGGTCAAACGCGCCACTAAGAGGCGGCACATCTTTTGTGACCACGCGATAGCCGGAAATCGCCTCTATTTTGCGTATATTGTCCTCCACCAGCGCGACAGCCGCCCCGAGAGCGTTTTTCCCCTTTTCGCGCATATAGGCGAGCGCATAGTCGCAAGACGCGAGCAGTACATAGGAAGGACTGGTCGTTTGCAGCATGTTGAGCCGGGATTGCACCACGTTTGGCGTAAGGCGCGTTGTTTCGCCGATCGAAAGCGTGGCGCACTGGTTCATAGCGGGCAGTGTTTTATGCAGGCTGCAAACCCAAATATCGCACCCCGCCGCCGCGGGTGATACGGGCATCAGAGGCGAGAAATCAAACGCCGCCGCATGCGCCGCGTCGCAGATTACTTTTTTACCCGCGCTGTGCGCAATGGCGCATATTGCATTAAGGTCGCAGCACATCCCGTAATAGTTCGGGTAAGTGAGGTAAATGGCGCGTGCGTCCGGGTGCGCCTTTATGGCGTCGCGCACATCCTGCGGCGTGACCACGCCCGGCATTTCCGGGTGCCGGTTTTTCGGGCAGAGAAACACGGGCTGCGCATCCGCGAGTATCAGTCCATGCACGGCGGAAAGGTGCATATCACGCGCCACAATCACTTTGTCGCCCGGCGCAAGAACGGAAAGCATGGCCGCGTGAACGCCAGTTGAACTGCCGTTCACTAAAAACCAGCTCTGCCCCGCCCGGGTGAAATCGGCATGCAGCTTTTGGGAATCGCGGATCACGCCTTCGGGCATGTAGAGGTTGTCCGCCCCGGGCAGTTCGGTGATGTCAAACTCATGCGCTGTTTTTCCAAACGCGCCCGGCTTGCCCTTGTGCCCGGGCATACAAAAACGCACCCCGGATAGTGATATCTTTTGCAGCATATCCAGAATAGGCGTGTTCATACCAACCTTCCTTTCCTGGGGGGGGCGATATCCCTTAGATAATCGCTGATCAAAAATTTAAACAGCAGTCATTTTGGGCTTTCAGTCGTTACGCGCTGCTTTTCTCCGCGTTTTTTGTTCTGCGCCCCGTTGCTTTTGCAAGTGCGTCTATGTATTCCTGCGTTACCGTAAGAATAATAGTACAACCCGTACAATGTATGACAAACCACGAGTCTTTCTTTTTGAATGTGTATTTGAACCGCTTCTTTTCCCCGATCTTTTCTTCCATTTTTGTGTACGGCCCAAACGAGATAATCTCACGAAAGGGTACAAACAACACTTCTTTTTCCCGTTTCCCGATGCGCCTGCCAAATGTGATCCTGTCTTTTTCGATCAGGTAGATATATTCGATGATCCATTTTTTGAACATAAAATAGGTGCCAACAATAGCAATGCCATATAAAACAAATTGCAGCCAGTAAGCGTTGAGCCACACCTGCAACGCCCCCACAAGCATGACTACCACAAAAATGGCCGCCACCATGCCCAGCGTGATGAATATCCCGATGATATCCCCAATCTTCTTATGCTTCAGTTCCTCCGCGTACATAGCGCCCCCGCTCATGTCATAGTATTTTTTATTATCATAGCAGATTCATGCCTCACCCGCAAGACTGGCCGGTTTTTTTGGGGAGGGGCTGTTTGTATTGCCATAATGCTAATTCTATTTTAAACAGACAGCAAAAAGCGTGAAATTACAGAAATATCTCACAATTGTTTTTAGGTATTCCTTTGTGGTCACAAGGAGCCTGCGGCGCATTTATAGTATTCCGCCTACGGCGGCTTAGGGGCAAGCCCCTAAGAACCCCGAAGTAACGCCAAAGCTTCAGAGGAATGCCCTAATAAGGGAGTTTTTAGAACCATAGGTTCTAAACCGCCGGAGGCATTAAAATGCGCCGCAGGCTCCTTAGAAAAATACCCAAATGTAAGATATTTGCACAACAAAATGCGACCCCACTTTAATCATCGGTTACCTGACAATAAAGTCTGTACTGCCCGACGCGACATCATTTGTGCCACCAACAATATTAAAACTCGTACTGCACGCATGCCGGCCACGTTCCGGTTTTCCAAATTCTGACCGGGGATTGTTTTAAAAACCATATCTATTCAAAAATCCTCCTTTTTGTTGTATACTATAAAAGTAGAATGAAACAGGAAAGGGTACGCGATGGCACAGGGACTATTCATCACGTTCGAAGGGGTGGACGGCTGCGGCAAAAGCACGCAGATGAACTTTTTATCGGAATATCTGGAAAAAGGCGGCTACGAAATTTTATGTACGCGCGAGCCGGGTGGCTGCCCGATCGCCGAGCAGGTGCGCGATATTTTGCTGGATGTAGGCAACGGGGAAATGGCGGACAACACGGAGGCACTTTTGTACGCGGCGGCGCGCGCGCAGCACGTTGCGGAGGTTATCCGTCCGGCGGTGATGCAGGGAAAGATTGTGCTGTGTGACCGTTTTTTAGATTCTTCCCTCGCCTACCAGGGTGTGGGACGGGACCTCGGCGTGGAGCAAATGTTTAAAATAAACGAATTCGCCATAGACGGGCTGATGCCCAATTACACATTTTTTCTGGATTTTCCGCCGCATCTCGCCTTTGAACGCATGAGTAAAAAGCGGGTGCATGACCGGCTGGAAACACAGGACGAAGCGTTTTATAAGAAGCTGTATGACGGGTTTGTAATGCTCGCTGGCCGCTGGCCGCAGCGCATTATGCGCATTGACGCATCCGGCGATAAATTCCAGACAAAAGACATTTTGCGCGAAAAAATGGATGGGATATTGCGTAAGCATGGGCTTTGGCATGAATGATACGCTTAAATCGGCGCTTGCGACGGGAAAAATAGCGGGGGCGTACTTGATAGAAGGGGCGACGGAGGATGCTTGCCGGGCGGAATGCGATGCGTTTTTGCAGCGGCTTTTTTGCGTGGACGGCACGGGCTGCGGTGTTTGCGGCGGTTGCCAAAAATACCGGCGCGAAAACCACGCCGACCTGATGCTTGTGCAAACGGACGCAAAATCGATCAAAGTAGACGAAGTGCGCGGTATTCTGCCGTTTGCGGCGCGGAAGCCCTTTGAGGGGGGCTATAAGGCCGTCCTCATCCCGGAGGCGGATAAAATGACCGAGCAGGCGCAAAACGCGCTTTTAAAGGTATTGGAGGAACCGCCGCCAAAGACGGTATTTTTGCTGGGCGCGCGTAATGGCAAAAACCTGTTGCCTACCATCCGCTCGCGGTGTATAATCTTAAAGACGCAAAAATGCGCGGATGCCGAAAGCAAGCTGACAGATGAGTTTGCGCTGCCCACGCTTAGGGCAAAGGTATTGCTTGCCATATCGGAGGGCGATTATTACCTTGCCCGGCAGTATGCGCAGCACGGTTTTTTTGAGATGCGGGACGATATGATCCTTGCCGTCAGCCGTTTGCTCACGGCGGGGTCCATGGCGACGTCCGCCACGGAAAAGCTGTTTTTGAACCATGAACAGCAGCTTTATGAAGCGGTCGGTGTCGCGCTTATTTATTTACAGGATGTGCTTACACTGCGGCACACGGGCGACGCGTCGCTTGTAAAAAACAGCGATAAGCTGGTGGAGATCGAAAAGCACGCGCAGGCGCCGGATGTGATGCTGGTAAACATCGCGGAACATCTGGCCGGGTTTGCGGCGCGATGCGCGCAGTGCGCGGGGCTGAATAAAAAACTTGTTCTTACGGGAACGTTATTCGACATATTGGAGGTGCGGCTCAAAACGGCAAGCGCCGGCTGATGCCGGGTAGTTTTGGGCGTTGCGCGGAAAGGCATAGATACATGAAAACAATCATCGGCGTCCGGTTTGCCGAAGTGGGGAAAGTATATTACTTTGACCCGGGCGGGCTGGAGCTTCAGTCAGGGGATCATGTGATCGTGGAGACAGCGCGGGGCGTGGAATACGGCGAAGTGGCGCTGGGCCCCAAAAACGTTGAAAAATTCAATAAGCAACTGAAAAAAGTCATTCGCAAGGCGGATGAAAAAGACAGTAAAACACTGGAAAAGAATAAACAGAAGGAAAAAGATGCTTTCGTCACGGGCGAGGATAAGATACTAAAGCGAAACCTTCCCATGAAGCTCATCGATGTGGAATACACATTCGACGGCGGCAAGATCATCTTCTATTTTACCGCGGAAGGCCGTGTGGATTTCCGCGAACTGGTGAAGGACCTGGCGGCGGTGTTTAAAACGCGCATCGAGCTCAGGCAGATCGGCGTGCGGGATGAAGCTAAAAAAATCGGCGGGTTGGGGCCGTGTGGCAGACCAGCGTGCTGCGCCGCGTTTATGGGGGATTTCCAGCCTGTTTCCATCAAGATGGCAAAGGAACAAAACCTTTCGCTCTCGCCCACAAAAATCAGCGGGCTGTGCGGCAGGTTGATGTGCTGTCTCAATTACGAGCATGAGTATTACCATGATATGCGTAAAAAACTGCCCCGAAACGGCGTGAAAGTAAAGACGCCGGATGGAGAGGCGGAGGTGGCGGATACCAACGCGCTCACCCAAAAAGTAAAAGTAAGGGCCGAGCTTCCGGACGGTTCGTATGAAATGCGCACTTATCTGCTGAGCGAGATCAAAATCCCCGGCAAAAAAGCGGTGGCCGCGGCCGAAGAAGTAGCCATCGAGATCGACGATGAAATAAAATCTATACTCGACGAATAAAAGGTGTTGCAATTTATAGCGGGGATGGTAAAATAAACATAAAATTTGATATGGTTTTAGCGGGCAACGCTATACTATCAATAAAACCCAGGAGGTACAAACATGGCTTACAAAATTTCCGATGAATGCATTTCTTGCGGAGCCTGTTCCGCTGAATGCCCCACGGATTCCATTTCCGAAGGTGCGGACAAGTATGAGATCGACGGTGAATCCTGCATCGATTGCGGCGCTTGCGCGGAGGTATGCCCCACAGACGCGATTTCTGCCGGTTGAAAAAAAGGTAAAACAAGCAAGGCCCGCGTTCGCGCAGGCCTTTTGGTTTTTTATACAATTATTAGCATAGGGACAGGGCGCATGAAACTGTATGGGTTACTCAAGAAAGCGGGATTTGAACACGCCCCTGCGCTACCGATGAAATGGAAATATATTCCACCTCAGATAGTTATGACGCTGCCGC
>DOMW01000287.1:7002-10428 GCA_003510345.1 Clostridiales bacterium
CGGCGACCTTAGTAATCTGGGAATGCTTGCCGCTCAGCAATGCAGACCAGAATACAGAGGTAATAAGATGATTTCTTAGGGTTGTAAGGCATGGCATTTCACGGCTGTGTATGCTCTTGCCTTTGAGGGAGTTTTTAGNNCGGAGGCATATAATGCGCCGCAGGCTCCTTGACCCAATAGGAATACCCAAAAGTAAACGCAAGATATTTGCACAGTATAAATATGGGTTCATATTTGGACGGACATGCTCGGAGGCCAGGGATACGAATCCTTTTTAATCAGCGCCTATCTGGAACGGAGAACAACAAGCCTGCGTCACCTCACCGCATCAATTCCCATATATCCATGATTGTGCCGCTGGGTATAATCTTTGAAAAGAAGAAATGCGCCTTGTTTAAAAGCCCGGGTACGCACAGGCCGCGGCGCTTTTTTATAGCCCGCATCGCACACTTTACCACAAATTCCGGCGTGGTCATGAACGGCATTTTGTGTACGGTGTTTTTGTCCGCGCCTTGCTGCGCGATATCCAGAAATTCCGTTTTAGTCCACCCGGGGCAAAGCGCTGTCACACAAATACCGCGTTCCGCAAGCTCGCGTGAAAGTGCGCGGGCATAGCTCAAAACGAAAACCTTACTGGCCGCATACACGTTCATGCCCGGAAGCGGCTGAAAAGCCGCGGTGGAAGCCACCTGCACAATAGACGCGCCCTCGTGCATAAAAGGGACGGCAAGCTCGGTGACAGCGACAAGCGCGCGCACGTTCAGGTCTATCATGGCAAGGTTGCCCGCCTGCCCAAACGGGCCGAGCTTCGCGAAACCGGCGCAGTTTACCAGCACGGATAGATCCGCGCCGTCATTTTTTAGTTTTTCACCTAGTTTTTCAATAGAAGAAGGAAGGGAAAGGTCAAAACAAAGCGGCACGCAAGGCACTTCCACCTGCTGTTGTAACTCTTGCAGGCGTTCCGCCCTGCGCGCCACAACATAGATGAGATCCACGTTTTTTGCCAGCGCAAACACAAATTCACGCCCAATGCCGGATGAGGCGCCCGTTACCAAGGCGCTTTTCATGGCAAGAGGGTCACGCCTGCACAATGACGCCCTCGCGGTATGCGGGCACCACGTCGAACATGTCTTCGCGGGCGCAATATTCAAGGTCGTCGTACAGCTTCAGTTGTTTTAAATATTCAAACTGCGCGCAGCCTGCCAGCGCGGCGTTGATATCCTGCGCCGCTTCGCGGTACATGCGCAACGCTACCTTGCACAAATCATCTGTTTCAAGCGTTTCATCCAGCTTTAAAAGCCGGTCTGCGACACACCCCAAGGCCATAACGTCATCTGTGGAAAAATGCCCGTTTGTACCGGCGCACACAAGAACGATGTCCCGCCCCGTCTCATACGCTTTTTCAGCGGCGGCAGCGGCGTTTATGAACGAAGCAATAAACACATCCTCGGCCTGCACGAGGGCTTTTACGGCGACAGAGCCGTTCGTAGTCGCGTAAATGAGTATTTTTTCCTCCACAACTTCCTGCGTATATTCCAGAGGCGAATTTCCAAGGTCAAACCCACCCACTTTCTGCGCGTCTATCTCGCCGCAAAGAAGCAAGCTGCCTTCCGCGATTTTGTGGATAGCGGCAGCCTCGCTCACTTCGCTGGTAGGCACAATACGGTCGCACCTGTTTGCGATCGCCGTTATAATGGTGGCGGAAGCGCGCAGCGCGTCTATCATAACGGCAGTTTTATCTACAAGCAACCGCCCGCTCACATCGGTATGCGCCGCATATGTTGTAACTTTCATAAACACCTCTACTCATCTTTTCTGTTTATACGTATAGCCGCTTTTCTCCCATTATAAACAGCGATGGGCAAAAAGTAAACTATTTTCCCTTTTGTGGGAGTGATTATGCAAAAAAGGAATTCCGGAACAATAAAGAGAATTGTTTGAAAAAAGGTATTCCAATCGGCAAAAATCGTGGTATAATAGTCCACGTCAGTGGTATAATAATCCACATTATATGAATATAGCGAACTTGGTTGTTTTTACCAAAAGGCTTTAAAGGCGGTGAGAAGGCGAAAGAACAGAGGAAACAAAATGGGCTAAAATGGATACATGTATTTTTTTTGAATGAAACATGAATATTTTGTTATTTTGTTGATTTTTGTTCTTCTTTACATATAATAGAAACAAGAGTGATAAACTCAAAATTTGCTTACACTATTTTTTATTGATGGGAGGCCTGTTATGAAGTCTACAGGAATTGTACGTCCGCTTGATACGCTCGGAAGGGTTGTTTTGCCCATAGAGCTCAGGCGTGTGTTGGGGCTCGGTCCAAAGGATCCGGTGGAGATCTATGTGGATGGTGACTACATATTGCTGAAAAAGTACCAGCCGTCTTGTATCTTCTGCGAGAGCATGGAAGATATCACGACTTACAAGGGTAAAAATGTATGCGCTTCTTGCATTGACATGCTTGGAAAATGATCCGCGCAAAAGCAGTATGGGACGAACAAACGCTCACAGGGTAAGGGCCAATCGGTACACCTTATTCCGGGGGCAGGAAAACAGGGCGGTGACTTCGGTCACTGCCTGTTTTTTTGCCATGCCGCTTGAAACGCGCGCGCGGAGGGCACCAAGGATCTCTTCTTCCGTCGCGCCCGCGGCCTGCGCTTTGCCCACGACGACCACAAACTCGCCTTTAATTTTATCGCGGGCGGAGAAAATTTTGTGCGCTTCGCCCGCGCTTTCCCGCACAGTTTCTTCATATAGTTTGGTCAGCTCGCGCGAGATGGAAACGGGCGCATCTTCCCCGAAAACCGCGCAGATATCTTCCAGCGCGGCCACAATGCGGTTGGGGCTTTCATACAGCACGATGGGTACGCCCGTATCGCGCAGCCGCGCAAGCTCTTTTTGCCGCGCCGCGGCTTTTGGGGGCAAAAACCCGGCAAACAGGAATTCGCGCAGGTCTATGCCGCTAAGCGTTGCCGCCGCGATGGCGGCGCACGGGCCGGGCAGGCACTCCACCGCGATATCGCGCTCCACACACCGCTTAACCAAAATATAGCCCGGATCGGAAATGAGCGGGGTGCCCGCGTCCGAACAAAGCGCGACTCTTGCCCCGTCCGAAAGCAGCGCCAGTAGTTGTTCCAGTTTCTTTTCGTCGCTATATTCGTGAAAGCTCAGCGTCCGCGCCTTGATTTCGTAATGGTTCAATAATTTTTGGGTGTGCCGCGTATCCTCCGCCGCGATAAAATCCGCCTCGCGCAATATGTCGAGCGCGCGCAGCGTGATATCTTTCAGGTTACCTATGGGTGTGGACACGATATACAGTGTTCCCTGTGCCATTTGTTATGTTCCCTTTCGTTCGTAATACTACTCACAAGTTAAAAACTTGTGAAAACCGCGCAAACAAGGCGCGGAACCCGTCTCATG
>DOMW01000011.1 GCA_003510345.1 Clostridiales bacterium
GCGGGCAGATCAACCCGTCCATACTGGTGACGCATGTGGGGGGGCTTAACAGCGCGGCAGAATCGATCCTGAGCCTACCCGCAAACCCCGGCGGCAAAAAGATCATCTACAACGGCATACTCCTGCCGCTCACCGCCATCGATGATTTCGCGAAGCTCGGCAAGGGTGACCCGCTTTTCGCGAAGCTCGCGGAGATATGCGGCAGGCATGGCGGGCTTTGGAGTCTTGAAGCGGAAAAATATCTGCTGCAAAACGCCCCCCGGTTGAACCCGGACGATTATTTGGTGTAACGCTATGACGGAATATGTAAACAACCACATCCACACGACATACTCCTTCTCGCCCTACACCCCCGCGCAGGCGGTGGCGAAGGCCAAAGAGAGCGGGCTTATCACCGCCGGGATCATGGATCACGACAGCATGGGCGGCGCGAAAGAATTTATAGAGGCGGGCAAAGCGGAAAAGATTGCCGTTACGGTGGGCTTTGAATGCCGTGTGCGCATGGAGGGCACGCCCTTTTTCGGCAGGCGGATCAACAACCCCGACCAGGTATCGGTGGCCTATGTCACCTGCCACGGCGTTCCGCACCAGCATATCGATACGGCGCAGGCGTGGCTCGCGCCCTACCGTGAAAAGAGAAACGAGCGCAACCGCAAGATGGTTGAGAAAATAAACGATACCATCTTTTCGGGCACCGGCCTTACAATTGATTTTGAACGCGACGTCGCCGCTATTTCCATGCACAATTTAGGTGGTGCCATCACGGAACGCCATATCACCTACGCGCTCGCGCAAAAGCTTTTCGCTTATGCGGGCAAGGGCGAGCCACTCGTGCGTTTTCTTACGGATAAGCTGGGCCTTTCGCTGGGCGAAAAGCAAAAGCAATCGCTGCTGGACGCGGACGGACCGTATTACGACTATACGCTGCTCGGCATCTTAAAAAGCAGCTTGGTGGGTGCTTTTTACATCGACGCGGCGGACGAATGCCCTATGGCGGAGGAATTCCTTATGTTCACGCGCTCGATCGGTGCGATTCCCGCGTATTCCTATTTGGGCGACGTGACGAACAGCGTGACCGGCGATAAAAAAGCGCAGCAATTTGAGGACAGCTTTTTAGACGAACTGCTTCCGTGGGTCAAAAACGCGGGTTTTCTCGCGCTGACATATATGCCCACAAGAAATACGCCCGCGCAATTGCAAAAGGTGATGCGGCTTGCCGACGAATTGGGTTTGTTCCAGATATCCGGCGAGGATATCAACTCGCCCACGCAGGGCTTCAAATGCGCGGCGCTGGAATTGCCCGAATTCAGGCACCTCATCACGTCCACATGGGCGCTGATCGGGCATGAGGCCGCGGCTGGTCGTGACGTGGAAAACGGCATGTTTTCACGGAAGAGCCTAAAGGAGACGCCGAACCTCCGCGAGCGGATACAAAAATTCGCCGAAATCGGGAGAGGATGATTTTATGCAATGGAGCGAGCTATGGGATGCCGGGAAAGAACCTTCGGCAGAGCAGGTAAAGGAGTATGTGGATACGCCTCTATGGGAGGAGCTGACCGGGTATTTACAGCAAACATATCATGTTTCGCCAAAGTTATTCTATAGCGGTTGTTCCATGGATAACGGGTTTTGGAAGGGCTGGAATATCAAGTACAAAAAAAGCGGCAAGGCTTTGTGTACGCTTTACCCGAAACAGGGGTATTTTATCGCGCTTGTTAATGTGGGCGCAAAGGAGATAGCGGAGGCAGACCTGCTGCTGCCCCGCCTGGACGCGTACACGCAAAATTTATACAAAGCGAAGGAATTTTTTGGAACCATGGGCAAATCACTTCCGATTGAAGTGAAAAGTGAAGCTATATTGCGCGATGTAAAAAGCCTGATCGCGCTACGGGTTCCCGTTCACTCTACGCTCAGGTAAGTCCGGGGAACGCTGCCGTCCAGGATGTCCCGCAGCCTGTTTTTGGCGTTTGCGATGATAACGGTTGCGCCGTGCTGCACCGCTTGCTTGGCGTATTGCAGCTTCGCCGCCGCGCCGTTCGCGCCAATGCGTGACGCGCCCTCGCAGCGTTTCATCATTCCGTCCATTTTCTGTTCCACTTCTTCATACGTTGCGCCCGTAACCTCGCGGATGATCGTGGACGGGTCGTGTACATCGGTGTAAATGCCGTCTATGCTGGAGAGTATCACCAGCGTTTTGGCGTTCACAAGCTTTGTGATCACGACCGCCGTCTCGTCGTTATCCACACATTCCACCACAGAACCGGTTTTTTTCTTCAAGCTCTGCAATTCCCATTTCATGTTTTCCGTATCCGAAACCGCGTCGTTGTAATTGATAATGGGGATAGCGTTTTGGTTCGCCGAGGAAAACAGCAGGTTTTTGATGTGTTTCACCTTGCGCTCGTCGTTGAAATGGCTGTGCTCGATCAGCACCTGCCGTATGGAATACTTCGGGTTTACAAATCTTCTGTAGTTCTCCATCAAAAGGGGCTGCCCCTGCGCGCAGTAGGTGGAGAGAAGCTCGCGGCTGTCGCCTTTTAGCTCCCGCCCGCCGTTCCGCCGCATGTAGTCGATGCGGCCGATCTCCGCCGCGCCGGATGAAACAAGGATATAGCCCGGGCGCAGCTCGCTCGCCAGGCGCGAAAAGATGTTATAATCGATGTCGTTGTCTTCTTTTCGCACAAGCGCCATCGAGCCTATTTTTATCACTACGTCAAAATCATAATTTGCCATGCGGTTTGCCTTTCAAGGTTCGTCGATGTTGTTTCACAGCTCATTAGTATAATCATTTCTTGTGTGTTCGTCAAATATTGCTTTTATCGGGGAGTGTCCGACTTTTTTTGTATACATGTAATACTAATCCTCAGGGGAAGCCGCTTGATCGCGAAAAGCCCGTGCTTTAGAAAGCAACATCGCAGAATAAAAGGCAATGGAAATATAAGCCAAAGAACAAATTTCATTATTTATAATTGAGACATCCGGCAATAGGTACACGTTGAAGGTCAGCACAATAAGAAGAATTTGCAGGGCCAAGCTCGCTACGGTCAGAAGCATAAACAGGTTCTTTCGTAAATTTTTTATTGATTTTGTGGTAGATACCCAAAACAGAAAAATGCCCCAAACAACCAAAATTATTCCATATGCTGCATAGAAAGGAAATGGGTTATATGTACGACCTGTAAATATAATTATTTGATTCATTACCTGTGCCATTAACAACAGGTATGCAACAGGAAAGGCAACATATATTACACGCGACAGAATTTTCATTTTGTATTCCCTCTCATCTTAGAATTCCCAGAGAAAAACACACGGTTTTTCTCTGGGAAAGGATGGCTCAACGCCACATAAAATCGACAACGATGCGGCTAAGCATTGTTCGTTAAGACAGTAATCCAAGTATTTCCTGTTCCCCGTCTCAGTCCTACGGTATATGTGTGCCCTATCTCGCCCGAATATAACCATGCCGACGTTCTGTTATAGCTGTAAGATCTTGAAGAATTGGAAAGAGTTATATTGGTGCCGCCAGATACAACTCCATTTTCCCCTATGCCCCATGCTCCGTATCGAATTTTATTAGACACGATAGTCACTCCGCTTGTGAGGTTACTACCAGTACCTAGCCCTGATAACTCACCAGAAGCACTCCCTTTCAAAAATACGTTAGTATCACATGAAGGTGCTTTCTTTTATGTAAAATTTTCCATACTTGATATATTTTAGATTTACGCTTTACAATTGTAACATACAGCTTATAGATGTGTCAATGCGTACAATCTCTGGGGATTGGCTATCTATCCGTATTCAATTTTTGGAGTATTGGATAAAAAACAAGCCCACCGCGCAAAAGCGAAAGGCTTGTTTTTCCAGTTAAATCCGTTTAAATCTATAATTACTTCTTCAGCACTTTTTCCACCGTTCCCACCACATTCTCCACCGTAAAGCCAAACTTTTCGAACATGGTGTTCGCGGGCGCGGACGCGCCAAAACGGTCGATCGTCACGTAACCGCCCTTTTGCCCCACATACTGCGCCCAGCCAAAGGACGTAGCCGCTTCCACAGCCACGCGCGCCGTTACCTCGCAGGGCAGCACGCTCTTTTGGTACGCTTCGTCCTGCTCTTCAAACAGCTCGATACACGGCATGGAAACCACGCGCGCCGCGATATTTTTCTTTGCGAGCGCTTCCGCCGCGTCCATACACAGGGCGACTTCACTGCCCGTCGCCAGAAGGATCACGTCCGGTTTCGCGTCCGTATCCTGCGCGATATAAGCGCCGCGGAGCGCCTTTTTACCGCTTTCTTTCTGCTGGGGCAACGGCTGGCGGGAAAGCGCGATCGCGTTGGGGGCGTTCGCCGTCATCGCGAACGAATACGCCGCGGCTGTTTCTTTGGAATCGGCCGGGCGCCATGTGTATACGCCAGGCGTGGCGCGCAGTGCGGCAAGGTGTTCTATGGGCTCGTGCGTGGGGCCGTCCTCGCCCACCCCGATGGAATCGTGCGTCAGCACATAGGTCACCGGCCGCCCCATCAGCGCGGACATGCGGATGCCACCCTTCATGTAGTCACTGAACACAAGGAATGTCGCGCAATACGGCATAATGCCGCCGTGCAGGCTCATACCGTTGCAGATGGCGGACATAGCGAATTCGCGTATGCCAAAGTGAATGTTTGTGCCCGTCCTGTCGTCTTTGGAATAATACGCGCGGTCTTTCATCACGGAATTGTTCGCGGGCGCAAGGTCGGCACTGCCGCCCATAAGCTGGGGCACCATTTTGGAAAGCTTATTCAGCACCTCGCCGGAAGACTGGCGCGTCGCCACCGGTTTGTCCTCAAATTCCCAATAGGCCTTATCGTCGAACAGCTTCGGGTCGACCGGCTTCAAATATTCTTTATATTGTTTATCCAGCTCGGGATATTCCTGCGCGTATCTGGCGTACAGGCTGTTCCACTGCTTCTCTTCTTCGGCAAACACTGCCTTTAGCTCGCCGATGTGTTTTTTCACTTCATCCGGCACAAAAAACGCTTCTTCATGCGGCCAGCAAAGTTTTTCTTTCATGGCCTCTATGTTGTCGTCGCCAAGCGGCGCGCCGTGGCTGCTCTCACTGCCCTGTTTTGCCGGGCAGCCGTAAGCGATATCCGTTTTGATTATGATAAGGGAGGGCTTTTCTTTTTCGGCTTTGGCTTCCTCGATCGCTTTTCCAATCGCCTTTAAGTCGGTGTTGCCGTCTTCCACCTCCAGCACCTGCCAGCCGTAGGCCTTATAACGTTTTTTCACATCTTCGTCGAACGTAACGTCGATCTTGCCTTCGATCGTGATGTCATTTTTATCGTACAGCACAATCAGCTTGCCGAGGGCAAGTGTGCCGGCGAGCGA
>DOMW01000118.1 GCA_003510345.1 Clostridiales bacterium
GGGATACCCGCGGCAAATTCCAGGCCCGAAAGGCTGTGCCGCGCGGCCTCGCCCGCGACGTCTTTCAGCGCAACGCCCGCGTCCGCCCGAATGGTATTTTTGTTTACGACGATACTCCCATACGCGATTTTTACCACCGCGCTGCGTATACCCTCGTCCGAAACAAGCAGGTTGGAGCCGCGCCCCATCACGCGGAAAGGAACCCCTTCATTTTGCAGCACCGCGCACACGGAAGCAAGCTCCCCAATGTTCTGCGGCAATATAAGCAAATCGGCAGGGCCGCCCGTTCGGAACGTCGTGTGCCTGCTCATCGGTTCGTTTTCCAGTATAAACCTGTCCGGCAGTGCGCCGAACAATAATTTCCGGTCGATTTTCATGATTGCTGTATCACGTCCATAATATTCTGCGCCAGCCATTCGCCGCCGCCCTGCCCAATACTCTTTAAGCGGAAATTCATAGCCGCTACCTCAAGAACGATCGCCACATTGCGCCCCGGGCGGACAGGCAGCGTGATCTGCGGCACCTTCACACCCAGCAGCGTAATATATTTCTCGGCTGTGCCAATGCGGTCGATGTCCGAAATATCGCCCGGCTCGAGGTGGATGGAAAGCGTGATCTCCTTTTCCCGCACAATGGAGCCCATGCCGTAGAGCACGGAAACATCGACGATGCCGATGCCGCGTATCTCCATCATATGGCGGATAATATCGGGCGAACGGCCCACCAGCGTATCATCCGAAAGCTTGTGGATCTCCACCACATCGTCCGCGGCGAAACGATGGCCGCGCTTCACAAGCTCAAGCGCCGTCTCGCTCTTGCCCACGCCGCTGTCGCCCGTGATGAAGATGCCCACGCCATATACGTCCATAAGCCCGCCGTGGCGCGAGATGGACGGGGCCAGTATCTCATCGAGGTAAATAGAGGCCTTGTGGCTCAATTTTGTTGTCGTAAGGCCGCTCATCAGAACGGGTACGTTGTGCTTGCGCGCCGCTTCCAGGAAATCATCCGGCGGGCTTAAGTTTCTGCCGATGAGCACACAGGGGATGGGGCTGCCGAAAAACTTATCAAGCATTTTCTTCCGCTCGTCCGGGGCCAGCGTTTGCAGGTAGGTCATCTCCACCATACCAAACAACTGCACGCGGTTCACCGCAAAGTATTCGAAAAAACCCGCCATTTGCAGCCCTGGGCGGTTCAAGTCGCTGGAATCGATCTCCGCGACTTCGCGCGAACCCATAAAGACGACGCTCAGATTCAGCGCCTTTGCCATATCGGACATTTTAATGATGCGTTTCATGTTTTTCTCCCATCCGCTATTTTAGGGAACGGCTTAAAACAGCAGGCCTAAAACAATATATGTTTGTCGATCGCTTTGGCGACGCCATTCTCTTCATTGCTCGCCGTAACATAATCCGCCGCTTTTAAACACTCGGGGCACGCGTTTGCCACCGCTATGCCGAGGCCCGCGTATTCGATCATACTTGCGTCGATCTGACTGTCGCCCACCGCGATGACCTGCTCCCGCTCTATCCCAAGCTTTCCCGCGATAAAAGCAAGCGAGTTTCCCTTTGAAGCATCCATACTCAGCACTTCAAGGTAGTTGCTCTGGGAAAGTAAAATCCGCACATCCGCGAATGTGGCGGCAAGCTCTTTCTGGTATTCCAATAGCCGCTCGTTTTCGTCGATCAGTATTATCTTAGCGGCGAGCAGCGGGTTACGGCTCAGAAGGCACGGGTCTTCCGCGCCGGCAAATCCGCCCATCCGCTCGTAGTCTTCGGAATAGCCGGTACGCCTTAGGTAATAGAACCCATCATCCAGATAAACCTGGAAATAAATGCCCCTGCGCTCGGCCCAGCGCATTACCTGCTCGGAAGTTGTGGGCGGGATGTAGTTCGAGTAAACGACCTCTCCATCCGCGTTCACCGCCTGCGCCCCCGCACACGCGATTGTGTAATCATGTAACCCCAGCGCCTTATTGTACGGCGCTATGCTATGGTATATCCTCCCCGACGCAAGGACGACATGTATCCCCGCGTTTTTCATCCGTTCTATCGCGTCTTTGTTTTGGCCGGATACTCTTTTCTGCGAATCCAAAAGTGTGTCGTCCAAGTCGAGTGCGACCAGTTTGTATGCCATGTGTGTTATGTCCTTCTTTCTTTATGCCAATTTCCCCATGTAATATTATACCGCATAAAAACGAATTTGGGAAGAGAAGAGGGGATGGACATTTTGTGAGTGGAAAAAGAATTATTACAATCGACGGCGTGGATGCTGGTTCGCCGGGCGGTACAGACTTCTTAGGTTGATGGGTTCAGCCTTTCCCGCGCTGCGCGCGGGAAAGGTGATGGTAAGCCGTCCGTCACGCGCGCGGGCGGTTCATCAGGCGCTCCGTCATGGATAGAACAGAAAAAGCACTCCGCTATGAGAAAAAACGCTACCCTATAATAGAGTAATTTCATAAAATAGAAAGGCGCGTTTTTTCTAATCCATTCTTCACCGCCCACCCGCGCGCCGAACGGGGAAAAATAGAGAAAGTGGAGAGACGCCCGGTTCTTTCACTCCATCCATTCCAGCCGCGTATAAAAGGTAAGCTCCAGCACGTCGCCGCGGTACCCCGTTTCCTGATACGCGCGCAGCACATTCGGACTGCCCGCCGCAAACGCGACAGGGATCCCCGTTTCTTCCGTGATCTTCCCGCACATCAGTTCGCCGTAAAGCAAATCGTCCACCGTGGTCTCGCCCGCAAGGTTTGTGTTGTTTATCAGCGCATCCACCGGGAGCCGCGCGTTTTTTTGTATCTGGTCCAAAAGCACGAGTGCCTCGTCCGCCTCGCTCTGGAACGGCCGCCGCGCGTTCACCACATAATAAACTTTAAGCGCGCCGCGCACCGCTTCAAAATATTCATGATACCTTCCGAGGGCGATCGCGCCCACAGGGTCGCCGCCCGCGTCAAAAATAGCGTAGTCGCTTTCAAAAGCGGCATGTACCTCCGCAGAAAGCGCGGGCACATCCACTGTCGTGTTCGCAAACGGCGGCGCAATCAGCTTCACGCCGTGCTCTTTCAGCATTTTCCCGCTCTCCGCGCTCCGGAAATATGGGTTCACCACATCCATGTCACACAGCGTAGTTTGCCCTTTTTCCGCCGCCCGGAGCGCCATATTCAATGAAATCTCCGTTTTGCCGCTGCCGTAGTTGCCGGCAAATACCATAAATCTCTTTTCCATCCGTTCTCCCAAACACGACGGCCTGTTTCCAGGTAAGTGCTGATTAAATCGTCTCGCAAATCTGCCCACGATTTGATCAGTGGTTACCTATCGTATCGTCACCCGTATCTCCGTCACGCTCGGTTTAATCGTCACGCCAAGATCCGGTTCGTTTTCAAATTTCAACTCCAATGTGTGCACCCCAATGGAAAGCCCCTCGAGGTCCACGACCGGGTGCAACAGCGAAGCGGAGAACTCTTCCATCTGCGCGCTCGTTCCGCTTACGGTCACATCCACCGCTTCGGGCTGGAGCGAATACGAAAGGCCTTCGGCAAGGTTTTTCACCGCGATATCCACCGCGGAATACGTGTTGTTCACCTGCTGCGGCGCGATGGTGAGCGTGACCTGCACCTCTTTGGGCTGGGCGGCGTAGACCCCCTCCGGCAGGACAATCGCCGCCTGCACGATCTGGTCGGCGGACGCGTTATCCAGCGTGATGGGCGCAAGGCTTACCGTATCCGTAGCGTCAAGCTGTTCCTGCCTGCCCGCGATCCCTACCTCCTCCGGCAACACCGTAACGTTCGTAATCTCATACCCGGGCGCCACACCCACAATACTCTCCAAAACCGTAGACACATCCACGCGCACCGTCTTTTGCGGGTAGACGGGTAATTCCACAATCACCGAATCCACGCTGGTAAACAGATTGTTATCCGCTATTTTATCGTCGCTCGTATAAAGCGCCACCGGGTACATCTCCGTCGTTGCTTCCGTTAAATCCGTCACATCGATCACGCATACCGCCTTTGCCACCTGCTCCACATTGGAACGGGCACCCACCACTTCTATCATCGTCTTATCCGAAACAGGTTCGCCATAAAAAAGCGCCCCGTTTTTCTCGCCCTCCACGCGAATCTCAAGCGGCACTTCCCGCGCGACGACAGCTTCGATCGTCACCGCCACCTCAGATGGGTTCACCCGGACGATCGTACCCGCCGGGGTGAGCGAGCTTGCTTTCACCGGCAGCAAATATTCCCCCGGCTCGGTGATCGCGGAGAGGTCTACCTCAGCCGTGATCATTTCCTCCGTGATAAACGAAAGCTCGTTCGCGTTCGCCTCCACCGTCACCGCAACCGTACCCAAAATCTCGGAGAACGGCTGTGCGGACGTCAGCCCTTTTGCGCGCAGCGCTTCCGAAGTCGCGTACGAAACATATACGTTGCCGAATATTTTTTCTTTGGGCGGGTTCTGCTCCGCCAGCACAAAGCTCCACAGCAAAAACGCGAACACCAGCGCGCCCACTTTCATCCCTATATTTCTGGTAAAAAGCCCCTTCACCCAGGAAAGGGCTGCAAGCAACGCTTTTTTCATTGGCCGCCGTCCTCCCTGTCTTTTTCCTCCGCTTCCTTCACTGTTTCAGGCGCATTGGCCTCCTTCGCCTCCGCCAAAAGGCCCGCTTTTCCCGCGCCGCGCTTTGCCGTGTTTCCCTCTGTCGGCAAAAACAGCTCTGTTAAAATGCTCTTCAGTGTTTTAGCGTCCAGGTAACGTTCCAAAGCGCCGTCGTGCGCAAACGAAATGGTGCCCCGTTCCTCTGAAACCACGATCACATAGGAATCTGATATTTCCGAAACGCCCAGCGCGGCCCTGTGCCTGGTTCCAAGCTCAGAGGACAGGTGCTTGTTATCGGAAAGTGGCAAAAAACACCCCGCCGCGATAATCCTGCCGTCCCGCACCACCATTGCCCCGTCGTGCAGCGGTGTATTGGGGTAGAATATGTTCTCGACCAGTTCATCCGAAACGGCCGCGTCAAGCAGCGTGCCCGACTCCAGCACCTCCGCGAGCCCCGTTTTCCGCTCAAACACGATAATGGCACCCACTTTGTGCTTGGCCATATTGATGATGGCGCGCGAAAACTGCTCGACCAGCTTTTCCCCGTCCCGCACAGAAGGCGCGCCACCAAACACTTTTGCCTGCCCCAGCTTCTCAAGCGCCCGCCTGATCTCCGGCTGGAACAGCACCACGATCAAAACGGCGCTGGCATTCAGTATCCAGGTAAAAAGCCAGGTGACTGTCACAAGATTCAAGAGTTCAAACACGCGGGCAAACAACAAAATGACGCCCAGGCCGATCAGCATCCTTAAGGCGCGCGTCTTTGCGAGCACACGGATCACAAGGTAAATGATGATCGCGACGATAATGATATCGACGATATCCCGCCACCCAAATTGCTCCAACCCATTTTTTAACGGTTCCAGAAAATCAGTCATTTATATCACCTTTATTTATACTGCCCTCAGTTTTCGCGGGTGAGTAACAGCAATGTCAGGTCGTCTTCCGGCCTTGTGTGCAGTTCCCTTTTCACAGTCCCTATAAAATCCGCGCATTCAAAGTCGCTCCGGCTAAAATAGTCGTAAAGCCGGTACTGCACCCTAAGGTCGCTTTGCAGGTCCCGTATGCCGTCGGAATAAAGTAATATGCGGCCGCCGGGCACCAATTTCGCGTATTCATCCAAAAAGACCGGCTCGTCAAACCACTGCGAGATAGGCTGCGCGCTCATATAAAGCTCCCGCACATACTCGCCGTCGTACAGTATAGGCACAACCGAAAGCCCCGCGTTGGAGTAGGCGATCGCCCCGGTCTTCACATTCAGCACCACAATAAACGCCGTAATGTAAACCGCATCCGACATGCCCAGCCCGCGGTACTCCTCCTGCACATACCGGAAGATATCCGAAGGCAGCAGCTTGCCGAGCGAACAGGCCGTGCGCACCGCGCGCGAGAAAAACACCGCCAGCATGGCCGGCATCACGCCGTGCCCTGAAACATCCGCAATGTAGAGCACCAGCTTGTTGCCAAACCGCATACAGTCGTAGATATCCCCGCCCACCGCCTCGCAGGGGAAAAACCCGGAATGAAGCTGATACCCTTCCACCACGGGCAGCACATTCTTTACCAGCGCCTGTTGAAGCTGGCGCGCCATATGCAAGTCGCGTTTCATTTTAGCGTTTTGCCGAAGCAAGTTTTGCTTGATGTTGTAGTCCAGCGTCATATCACGCGCCACCTGCACCACCGCCAGGCACTCCCCCGCGTCGTTTTTGATAGGCGACGCGGTAATGGAAAATGTCTTACCGTTAAAATATCGCGTACGTTGGCTTGGCCTGCCAGTTTGCATTACTTCCCGCGAAATACACGTTTCGCATTCGCCGTCCTGCCCGAAAACCTCATAGCAGCGCTGCCCCAGTGTTTTTCCATTCACACCGTGGTCATACGCGGCATTGGCCATCGCCACCCTGCCTTCTTTGGTAATAACACGAACCATGTCGCCCATCGCGTCGATGATCGACCACAGATATTCCATCTGCTGTAATTCGCCTGCAATGTCCATCAATCGTCCATTTCTTTCCGCATTTCCTTTAACGCGGACATTTCAAGAGAAAGCGCGCTGCATTTACGGCTTTGTTCCAAAATTTCGGGGTCTGTAAGCGGCTTGCCTTCCGCTGCCCGCTTTTCGGTCATTTCACTCAGCTTGTCGCGTTCTTTCTCCATCTCCGCCATTTTTTCCTGAAATAAGATTATAAGCCCATTCTTATCCAAACGCTCACTCCTCCACGATTTGCGCCGAAAGTATGCCTTCCGCCGCGAAATAGCGAAGCCCGCGCCGCGCCATGCAATATGCGGCCACTTTATCGCTCCCTATTTTGCGGACATACACCCTTCTTTGCGTAAAACCATCTTTTCCCATATAACAAATGACAACCGGTTTATCTTGCGCAAGCGCCAGTTCCAGTGTTTTTTTCACTAAATCTCCCACAAGTAAAATACTCCTACAAAAATATAGTATCACACAAATGCACATTTGTTAATACCGCTGTTTACACCATCTGTTTTTCTTTTTTACGCCTTCGTGCTATAATGCAAATATGAATTATTCCGGAATGCTGCTTTTAGATATCATCGGCACACTGGCTTTCGTTTCGGGTATCGTGTTTTTGCTGCTCGAATTCCGGCGGCCCGGTCTCAGCAAATACTCGCTCGTGTCGTATGCGTGTTTTATGCTTACCGCATTCCTGCTTGCGGGGGATCTGCGATTCCTCCTGCTCATCTGCGCCGGGCTTTCCGTGCTGTATGTGCTGTTGCTTGTGGCATACCGCTTAAGCCTGCGCAAAGAAAACAACAAAGACGATGGAGAAAAATAATGAAAATATGTCCGTTATGTAAAGTGAAATTTGAAGACGACGCCGATTTTTGCCCGGTGTGCAAGGCACAGCTCGACGACCTGAAGGTGGTGGAAAAGGCCGAAAAAGGCAAGATTCCGAAGTCCTTCTGGGTTTCCATTCTGGCTGTGTTTGCCTTTATTGTTTTTATGATTTTGCTCTACAGTTTCTTTTACAGCAAAATACACGGCTAGATAAGCCCTGGCCCAACTTTGGAGGTTAAGTTGAAAAAGGTACTCATCCTATTATTGTTGATACCGCTGCTTACATTGCCGCGCGGTGCGCTTGCGGCGGCCAATTCCACGGTCACGGCGTATAACATCGATATCGTGGTGCAGGAAGACAACAGCTACGACATTACCGAGCAAATCACGCAGGAATATTCCGCGCCGTCGCACGGCATGTACCGCACGCTGCCGCTGCGCCAGGAGGCGTTTTGGCAAGGGGAAAGCGGCGAGACCGTACAGCGGAACCAGATTTTGCGCGTAAGCGACGTACGCGTGAGCGAGCAGTTTGAGCAGTCGCGCGAGGACGGAAACCTAGTGCTTAAGATTGGCGACCCGGACGCGTATGTGACAGGAGCGCGGGACTACACGATCTCGTACCGCCTAAGTGTGGGTGACGACGGTGCGGGGAGATACGACCAATTCTATTACAATATTGTCGGGCCGGAATGGGAGACGCCCATAAGCGGCCTTTCTTTCCGTATCCAAATGCCCAAAGAGTTCGACGCCGAAAAGGTAGGCTTCAGCACAGGCGGCGTGGGTGCGAGCGGATTTGACGATACGATGCTTGCGGTGGATGTAGCGGGCACGGAGATTACCGGGCGCTACAACGGCACGCTTTACCCGGGGCAGGCGCTCACTATGCGCGTCGAGCTGCCGCAGGGTTACTTTACAGTGCAGGACAGGAATCTGCCGTTTGTTCTTGTATGCGTTTTCATGCTTGCTGCGGCGCTCGTATTATTCCTGCTTTTCAGGCGCAAAAAAAAGCCGATTCGGACGATAGAGTTTTACCCGCCGGAGGGCATGACGCCCGCCGACATAGGATTCATCGTGGATGGCGTGACGGACGACCGGGATGTGCTGGCACTTTTGATCTACTGGGCGGATATGGGTTATATCGAGATCGACGCGCCCGAAAAATATGAGGTCACGTTCATCAAAAAGCAAGAGCTGCCCGCGGAAGCGAACGAATATGAACAACTCATGTGGAACCAGCTTTTTACCAAAGGGGAGATCTGCCGCGCGGACCAGTTGACGGTGGCTTTTTATGAGACGCTGCAAATGACCAAAACCCGTATTAAAACGAAGTTCGAGGAAGAAAAAAACAGGGTATTTTTGAAAAAGTCCCAAATGCTGCAAGACCTTGTGAGTATGCTGGCGGCGTTCCCTGTGGCGGCGATGGCGGGTATAACGCTGTATATTAACGGTTTTTCCACGGTGTCTACGATTATCATAGCGGCGGTCATATTTTTTGCGGGGTACGGGGCCGTGTCTTTATTCGTGGGGTTCGTGCGTGGGCTTCAGTCTGAACGCAGGCAAAAACAGGTGGAGCGGCTCATTGCTTTTCTCCTTATTACGGCGGGCATGGACGCGCTTGTAATTTTGTTTTGCTATGAGACCCTTGGCGCGTACAGTTTTATCGCGCCCGTGTGCGCGTTAATAATGGCTCTTATGACGCCCTTTTTCACCAAAAGGACAGAGCGGGGTCTTTACTGGCAGGGGCGGATACTCGGCCTCCGGGAATTCATATTGCGCGTGGAGCTTGATAAGCTGAATATGCTGGTGGAAGAAAACCCGCAATATTTCTACCATATACTGCCATACGCGTATGTGCTGGGGCTTACCGACCGCTGGGCAAAGCAGTTTGAGGCGCTTGCGTTGCAGCCGCCCAGCTGGTATTACGGCGACGGGTGGTCGACGTTTTCCTCGGTATATTTTACCAGCCTGCTCATGCGGAATATGATGTTTGTGCGTGCGAACGCCGCGACGCGGCCCAATATGAGTTCTGGCGGCGGACGTTTTGGCGGCGGCTTCGGCGGCGGGGGCGGTGGTTTTTCT
>DOMW01000200.1:0-5551 GCA_003510345.1 Clostridiales bacterium
AAACTGCACCATTTGGTGGACGACAAAATACACGCGCGCTCCACCGGCCCGTACTCGCTGGTGACGCAGCAGCCGCTCGGCGGCAAGGCGCAGTTTGGCGGGCAGCGCTTCGGCGAGATGGAAGTGTGGGCGCTTGAAGCGTATGGCGCGTCCAACACATTGCAGGAAATATTGACCGTGAAGAGCGACGACGTGGTGGGCCGCGTGAAGACGTATGAGGCTATCGTGAAGGGCGAGAATATCCCCGAGCCGGGCGTACCCGAGTCGTTCAAGGTGCTGATCAAGGAAATGCAGAGCCTGGGGCTGGATGTGAAAGTGCTTTCGGAAGACCGGGGCGAGATACGCATCAAAGAGGCGGACGAAGACGACGGCCTGAATATGGATATCAATATCGCGGGCGTGGAAGACATTCCGGAGGAACAGGAATTCGACGCGGGCGACATGGTGATCGAAGGGATAGACGACCTCTCGATCGACGAGCTCGACCTGCCGGATATCGGCATGGACGACGACGATATCGATTTTGACGGCATGGACGCGGACGACATCGACATGAGCGATATCAAGCTGGACGACGCGCTGCTTTCGGATGATATGGAAGAAGACGGCGACATCGATATCAGCAAGGACCTGGGTGTGGAGATCAGCCTGGACGACATGAAGGACGACGACATGTAACCGGCGGCGTTAAGGGTAATTGGGCAGCCCGGCGCGGGCCGGGGGATGCCTTTATAAAAAGTTTTATTGGCCAACGAAGCGAGGGTTGCGCGAAAGTTCTGTGTTCGCATAACCGAGCGAGGCCGGTCATCAAAGGGTATAATATACCCCGCCCATTGGGGCGGAACGCGCGCTTTTCAGCGCGGGGTGCAGGGCTTGCCCTGCGGTATAATACCATTCATCAGGCGCGGCATTGCGCCTTTACAGAGAGGAGTGGAGTTTACGTTGTTTGAACTCAACACATTTGATTCCATACAAATTGGGCTGGCGTCGCCGGAAAAGATAAGGGAATGGTCGCACGGCGAGGTGAAAAAGCCGGAGACGATCAACTACCGAACGCTAAAGCCGGAAAAAGACGGCCTGTTCTGCGAACGCATCTTCGGGCCGACGAAGGACTGGGAATGTTACTGCGGGCGGTATAAACGCATCCGCTATAAAGGTATTGTGTGCGACAAGTGCGGTGTGGAAGTGACGCGCGCTAAAGTGCGCCGCGAGCGCATGGGGCATATCGAGCTTGCCGCGCCCGTATCGCATATCTGGTATTTTAAGGGCATACCGTCGCGCATGGGGCTGCTGCTCGATATGTCGCCGCGGTCGCTTGAAAAAGTGCTGTATTTCGCGGCGTTTGTCGTGACAGACCCGGGCGAGACCGGGCTTGAGTACAAACAACTATTGACGGATAAGGAATACCGCGAGGCGCAAAGCCGTTTCGGTGAGGACGCTTTTGCTGCCGGGATGGGCGCCGAGGCGGTCAAAGTGCTTTTGCGGCAGGTCGATCTGGAAGCGAACTCAAAAGAGCTCAGGGAAGAACTGAAAACATCCACCGGCCAAAAGCGCGTGCGCGCCATCAAACGGCTGGAAGTGGTGGAGGCGTTCCGGCAGTCGGGCAACAAGCCCGAGTGGATCATCATGGACGTTGTGCCGGTGATCCCGCCCGAGCTTCGCCCCATGGTGCAGCTTGATGGCGGCAGGTTTGCGACATCCGACTTAAACGACCTGTACCGCCGCGTTATAAACAGAAACAACCGGCTTTCCAGGCTGCTCCAGCTCCGCGCGCCCGATATCATTGTGCGGAACGAAAAGCGTATGCTGCAAGAGGCGGTGGACGCGCTCATCGATAACGGCAGGCGCGGCCGCCCCGTAACGGGCCCGGGCAACAGGCCGTTAAAGTCGCTTTCGGACATGCTGCGCGGCAAACAGGGCCGGTTTAGGCAAAACCTTTTGGGCAAGCGCGTGGACTATTCCGGGCGAAGCGTTATCGTGGTCGGCCCCGAGCTGAAAATGTATCAGTGCGGCTTGCCTAAAGAAATGGCGCTTGAGCTTTTCAAACCGTTTGTGATGAAAAAACTGGTGGAAGAGGGCTATGCGCACAACATCAAGTCCGCCAAGCGCATGGTGGAAAAAGTGCGCCCCGAGGTATGGGACGTGCTGGAAGAAGTGATAAAAGGGCATCCGGTGCTTTTGAACCGCGCGCCCACGTTGCATAGATTGGGCATCCAGGCGTTTGAGCCGGTGCTGGTGGAAGGCCGCGCGCTGAAGCTGCACCCGCTTGCCTGCACCGCGTATAACGCCGACTTTGACGGCGACCAGATGGCCGTGCATGTGCCGCTTTCGGTAGAGGCGCAGGCCGAGGCGCGGTTTTTGATGCTGGCGGCGAATAATATATTGAAGCCGCAGGACGGCCGCCCGGTGGTTTCGCCCACGCAGGACATGGTAATCGGTTCGTATTACCTTACCATTGAAAAAGAAGGCGCGAAGGGCGAGGGCAGTTATTTCAGCTCGCCTGAAGAAGCCGTGATGGCGTACAGCACGGGCAATATCGATTTACAGGCGATGGTGAATATCCGCGTGACAAAAGACGTGGACGGCGAGATGAAGACGGGCATGATCAGGACGACGACCGGCCGCGTAATCTTCAATCAGGCCATCCCGCAGGATCTGGGATTCATGGACCGCACAAACCCGGAAAACGAGCTTCGGTTCGAGGTGGACGTGCTGGTGGATAAAAAACAGCTTGGCAAGATCGTAGACCTCTGCTTTGCCAAACTGGGGCCGACGCGCACATCGTATGTGCTGGACGAGATCAAAAAGCAGGGCTTCCATTATTCCACGGTGGGCGCTGTGACGGTTTCCGTTTCGGATATCAAAATACCCGAAAAGAAAAAGCAGTATATCCGGGAAGCGGAAGAAGCGGTCGTGGACATTGAAAAGCAATACAGGCGTGGGCTGGTTACACAGAACGAGCAGGAAGATAACGCGATCCGCGTGTGGGAAGACGCCACAAACAAAGTGACGAACGAGCTGATGAAGAGCCTGGATAAGTTCAACCCCATCTACATGATGGCGAACTCGGGTGCGCGCGGTTCCACAAACCAGATCAGGCAGCTTGCCGGCATGCGCGGCCTGATGGCCGACCCGAACGGTAAGATCATCCCCATCCCCATCCGCGCGAATTTCCGTGAGGGGCTTACGGTGCTGGAATTCTTTATTTCCACGCACGGCGCGCGGAAGGGCCTTGCGGATACGGCGCTTCGGACGGCGGACTCGGGGTATTTGACCCGCCGCCTTGTGGACGTATCGCACAACGTGATTATACGCGAGATCGACTGCTTTGACGGCCAGGGCGAGCAGGTGCAGGGCATTCCCATGCGCGACCTAATGAACGGCAAGGAAATCATCGAGCCGCTGGAGGACAGGATCTGCGGCAGGTATTCTTCTGCGGATGTGGTGGACGATAAAGGCAATGTGATCCTTCCCGCGAACGAGATGATTACAAACGAAATAGCCGGGCGGATCGTGAAAGCGGGCGTAAAGGAAGTGATGGTGCGTTCGGTGTTTACCTGCAAGAGTGAATACGGCGTATGCGCCAAATGCTACGGCGCGAATATGGCGACGGGCAACCCGGTCGATATCGGGGAAGCGGTGGGCGTCATCGCGGCGCAGTCTATCGGCGAGCCGGGTACGCAGCTCACGATGCGTACATTCCACGCAGGCGGCGTAGCGGGCGACGATATTACGCAGGGCCTGCCGCGCGTAGAGGAGCTTTTCGAGGCGAGAAAGCCCAAGAGGAACGCTATTATTACGGAGATCGCGGGCGTGGCGACGATAAGCGATTCGCGCAAAAAGCGCGAGATCACCATAGCGAATGAGGGCGGCGAGGCGAAAACCTATACGATCCCTTACGGTTCGCGCATGAAAGTTTTTGACGGCGACACGGTGGAAGCGGGCGATTCCCTGACGGGCGGCCCGGTGAACCCAAACGATATCCTCAAAATAAAGGGCATCAAGGGCGTGCAGGAATACCTGCTTCGGGAGGTGCAGTCTGTTTACCGTATGCAGGGCGTGGAAATTTCCGACAAGCACCTTGAGATTATTGTGCGGCAGATGCTCAAAAAATGTAAGATCGAAGACTCGGGCGATTCTTCGATGCTGCCCGGCGAGCTGGTGGATATATTCCGGTTTGAAAAAGAAAACGAGCGGCTGCTGCAAGACGGGAAAGAACAGGCGACCGCGTCGCGCGTGCTGCTGGGCATCACAAAGGCGTCGCTTTCCACAAACAGTTTCCTCTCCGCGGCGTCGTTCCAGGAGACGACGCGCGTTTTGACGGAGGCCGCTATCAAAGGCAAAGTAGACCCGCTTTTGGGCTTAAAAGAAAATATTATCATAGGCAAGCTGATCCCGGCGGGTACGGGCATGAAGCGGTATAAGAATATCGACGTGATCAGCAACGTGGTGAACGAGGGCATTGCAAACCAGATGGATATGGAGATAGACGATATCGATCTGTGAAGGAATAAGAAATGGATAACGATTTAAAACAAGAACAGGGGGCCGGCCTGCAAGAGGACTGCCCCATCGCTAGGAGCGAGCTTTGCTACTGGCTAAGCAGAAAGAACGGCTGCGACAAGTGTTACATCCGGACGCTGAAAAGCGTAGAAATGAAAGAGGAATCGCGGGACAGGTGGGCGGCCACGCTTGCGCTTCTGCCGAATGATGTGGACGATGTGCATGAGGCGGGCGAGTGCCAGTTTTGCAAGGATGAGCCGCGGCAGGCGGACGGCTATGCGATGCTTGAGATGGCGCATGCCGAGCCGTATTTTGAAAAGGGCATGTTCTTCGGGTTTGGCAAAAAAGTGAGGACGCCGGTGGGGTCGCTTTTATCGCTCCAATTTTCCTGCTGCGCAAGGTGCAGGAAAGTGATGCGCATGGTGGACGTGATCCAGATTTTATCCGTCTTGTTGGGCGTGGTGGTGGCTACCGTATTGTTGATGATCCCCGGTTTTTCGCAAAAGATGGCGGACCTGTTCGTCCTTTTGCCGGTATTCTTTTTGTTGTTGATGATCGCGGCGGGGTATTTCATTGGGAAATTCGCGTCGGCGGAGTATGTGAAACGGCGGTCAAAAATCGTAAAGCTGGACGTTTCTGAGATACCCGTAATAAAAAAGATGCTTTCACGCGGCTGGTTTTTCTTCCAGGTGTCGAACAACGGTTTGCCGCGCGTATCTTTCGCTAAGCGAAAGGCGTATGACAGGCTGCTTCGCAGCCGCCCGGCGGAGCGGGAGGCCGAACAGCCCGAAGGTGACCTGCCTCTTGACAATATGAATATTTGAGTGGTATTATATTTTGGCGCGTGTTTTTAACGGTTGGAGCGTGAAACGATGCTGGAAGAACTGAAAAATACACAGGACAGGGTGGTTGGTTTAAAACAACTGCTGCGCGAAATCGGTTCGGGCCGTGTGGAGCGCGTGTTCTTAGCGGAAGATGCGGACGCGCATGTAAGAAACCAGGTTTTGGCCGCGATAAGCGGCAAGGCGGTGGCGTTTGAGCCGGCGGG
>DOMW01000200.1:5562-10004 GCA_003510345.1 Clostridiales bacterium
GCCGGTATCATAGGAAAATGAGTCCTTCGCTGGGTTGAGAGGGATTGAAGCATAGATCAATAAAAAAGTAAGCACAATGGATTGATATGGAAAGGAAGGTGCGTTTATGCCTACCATAAACCAATTGGTGAAACAGGGTAGAAAATCGCAGGTAAGTAAATCGAATTCGCCTATATTGAAAAAAAGTCCGCAGAAGCGGGGCGTTTGCCTCGCGGTCAGGACTATGACGCCCAAAAAGCCTAACTCGGCGCTTCGCAAGATTGCGAGGGTGCGCCTTGTGAACGGCATGGAGGGTACCGCGTATATACCGGGGATCGGCCATAATCTCCAGGAGCACAGTGTTGTGTTGATTAGGGGCGGCAGGGTGAAAGACCTGCCCGGCGTGCGTTACCATATCGTGCGCGGCGCGCTTGACACGGCGGGCGTTGCGGACAGGAAGCAGTCGCGTTCCCTTTATGGCGCGAAAACGCCTAAGAAATAACACTGTAAAAGCAGTTTTTGCCGTTTGTTTAGAAAGGAGATTTTCCCATGCCAAGACGTGGTGGTGTACCAAAGCGTGAGATCATTGCCGACCCGATGTACCACAGTGTGGTGGTGACAAAGCTCATCAACCAGATTATGTTTGATGGAAAACGGGGTACGGCGCAGAGGATCTGTTATGATGCGTTTGAGCAGATAAAGGAAAAAACGGGTAAGGAACCCGGCGAAGTATTCGAGCAGGCGATGGAGAACATCATGCCGGTGCTCGAGGTAAAAGCGCGCAGGGTGGGCGGCGCGACCTACCAAGTCCCGATGGAAGTGCGCCCCGAACGCAGGCAAACGCTTGCCATTCGCTGGCTGGTGCTGTTTTCCCAAAAGCGCGGCGAGCGCACGATGAGCCAGAGGCTGGCCAACGAGATCATGGACGCGGTGAACAACGCGGGCGCAAGCGTGAAGCGGCGCGAGGACATGCACAAGATGGCCGAGGCAAACAGGGCGTTTGCGCATTACAGGTGGTAAAACCTGCCGCGTGATTTTCTGAATAATGTGTAAATAAACGGGTTATATAGAAATAATTATGCGATAATAGTTTCATGCGAACGGCAAAAAGGGCGTAATTGCCCTTTTTGCCGTAAAAAAAGCTATTCGCGAACACACGGCGGCATGTATTGCGGGCGCGTGGGATGTGGACAAGAGGACAACCGGAGTTTTTCCGGTAGTATAAAGTTTTTTAGTAAAGGAAAAAGAAGAAATGGCTGAAAGATTTCCGTTGGAAAAAATCAGGAATATTGGGATCATGGCGCATATCGACGCGGGAAAAACGACCGTGACCGAGCGCATTCTGTTCTATACGGGCAGGACATACAAGCTGGGCGATACGCATGACGGCAACGCGGTGATGGACTGGATGGAGCAGGAGCGCGGCATCACCATCACGTCCGCCGCGACGACGGCCGAGTGGAACGACTGCCAGATCAACATCATCGATACCCCCGGCCACGTGGATTTTACTGTGGAGGTGGAACGCTCGCTTCGCGTGCTGGATGGCGCGGTGGCTGTATTTTGCGCCAAAGGCGGCGTAGAGCCGCAGTCTGAGACGGTGTGGCGGCAGGCGGAGGGCTATGGCGTGCCGCGCATTGCCTTTGTGAACAAAATGGACATCATGGGCGCGGATTTTTACAATGTTGTCGATATGATCAAAGAACGCCTGGGCGCAAACGCCGTGCCCATCCAATTGCCCATCGGCGTGGAGGATACGTTCAAAGGGCTGATCGACCTGATCGAAATGAAGGCGGTGCTCTATGCGGACGACGACCAGACAGGCGCGAAGTTTGAGGTAGTCGATATTCCGGACGATATGCAAGAGATTGCGGAGGAATACCGGGAAAAACTGATCGAGGCGCTGGCGGATCATTCGGAAACGATCATGGAAAAATATTTCGCCGGGGAAGCGATCGAAAAGGAAGAAGCGATAGAGACGCTCAGAAAGAGCACTATTTCGGGCGCGGTCATCCCTGTTTGCTGCGGCAGCGCGTACAGGAACAAGGGTGTGCAGCCGCTGCTCAATAAAATTGTGGAACTGATGCCGTCGCCGGTGGATATCCCCGCGATAAAGGGCGTGAAACCGGGCACGGACGAAGAAGTGGAACGCGCCGCCGATGTGAATGGGCCGTTCGCGGCGCTGGCGTTTAAGATTATGGCGGACCCGTTTGTGGGCAAGCTGGCGTTCTTCCGCGTGTATTCTGGCAAGCTCAAAAGCGGTTCGTATGTGTTCAATTCCACAAAAGGGAAGCGTGAGCGCATCGGGCGTATATTGCGTATGCACGCAAACCACAGGGAAGAAGTGGACGAAGTGGCGGCGGGGGATATCGCGGCCGCGGTCGGCTTCAAAGATGTGGGTACGGGCGATACGCTTTGTGACGACAAACAGCAGGTGATACTCGAATCGATGGTATTTCCCGACCCCGTGATCCAGGTGGCCATCGAGCCGAAGACCAAAGCGGGGCAGGAAAAAATGTCTACCGCGCTGCAAAAGCTTGCGGAGGAAGACCCCACGTTCCGCGCGTATACGGATGAGGAAACGGGCCAGACCATCATTGCGGGCATGGGCGAGTTACACCTTGAGATCATTGTGGACAGGATGCTGCGCGAGTTTAAAGTGGAGGCGGCTGTGGGCAAGCCGCAGGTCGCTTACCGCGAGACGATCACAAAGGCCGTGGATGTGGAAGGTAAATATGTGCGCCAGTCGGGCGGTAAAGGGCAGTACGGCCACGCGAAGATCCATGTGGAACCGGCGCAGCCCGGCGAAGGGTACAGCTTTGAGAATAAAGTTGTGGGCGGCGCTATCCCCAAAGAATATATCCCGTCGGTGGACGCGGGTATCAGGGAGGCTTCAAAGAGCGGTATCGTAGGCGGTTTTGAGGTGGTAGACTTCAAAGTGACGCTGACGGACGGCTCGTTCCACGAGGTGGACTCGTCTGAAATGGCGTTTAAGATCGCGGGCTCCATGGCGATCAAGGAAGCGTTTGAAAAAGCGAAATCTATACTGCTTGAGCCTATCATGAAGGTGGAGGTCGTGGTGCCGGAAGATTACCTCGGCGACGTCATGGGCAACGTGAACTCGCGCCGGGGGCGCATAGAGGGCACGGAGATACGCGGCGGCGGGCAGGTGATCCGCGCGATGGTGCCTCTTTCCGAAATGTTTGGCTACGCGACGGACCTGCGTTCAAGGACGCAGGGGCGCGGCACGTTCACTATGCAGTTTGACCATTATGAGCCGGTTCCGAAGAACATGGTGGAAAAGCTGACGGGCGTCGCGCGGTAAAAAGCTTACGGATACAATCGGGCCGTCCCAAAGGGGCGGCCCTTTCAGCTTGCCATATAATATTCAATAGTGTTACAATAATACAAAATATGAATACCGGCGAGGGAAACGGAATGGTCGAAACAGTATTATATGTTGTAGTGCCCTGCTACAACGAGCAGGAAGTGCTGGGTGAAACTGTAAAAAGGCTGACGGACAAGCTGAAACGGATGGCGGACGAGCGGCGTGTTTCCCCCGAAAGCAAGATCCTTTTTGTGGACGATGGATCTAAAGATAAAACATGGGAGCTGATCGGCGCGTTCAACGCCTGCTACCCGAGCGTGATGGGGGTGAAGCTATCGCGCAACCGGGGCCACCAAAACGCGCTTTTAGCGGGGTTGATGACGGCGAAAGAGGCTTGCGACTGCGCCATTTCCATCGACGCGGATTTGCAGGACGACATCGAGGTGCTGGATCAATTTGTAGAAAAATACGACGCGGGGTGCGATATTGTGTACGGTGTGCGCTCCAGCCGCAAAACGGATACGGGTTTTAAGCGGGGCAGCGCGCAGGGTTTTTACAAGCTGATGGGCCTGTTTGGCGTGGAGCTTGTCTACAACCACGCGGATTACCGGCTTATGTCCCGGCGGGCGCTCGAGGCCCTTTCGGAATACGGCGAAGTGAATCTGTTTTTGCGCGGCATTGTGCCGCAGATTGGCTATAAAACGGATACGGTTGAATATGAACGCGCCGAGCGCTTTGCGGGTGAATCAAAATACCCACTCAAAAAAATGCTGGCGTTCGCTTTTGACGGCGTCACGTCTTTTTCGGTAAAGCCTATCCGCATGGTTACGGTGGCGGGGTTGCTTATTTTCGTTATTGCGCTCATTGTGCTGATCTATTCGCTTGTGGTGAACGCGCTGGGCAACACGGTGGCGGGGTGGACGAGTATGGTCATGTCCGTGTGGCTTTTAGGCGGGCTGCAATTGATGGCGATCGGCATCATAGGGGAATATGTTGGCAAGACGTATATGGAGTCCAAGCGCCGGCCGAAGTATCTCATTGAAAAGATATTGAAATGACAGAAAAGTGATCATGGTTGAGGTGAAATGTACGCAAGTGTGATCGTGGATATAGCCCACTCCAATGTGGACAGGGT
>DOMW01000200.1:10024-10619 GCA_003510345.1 Clostridiales bacterium
TTGTGCCGTTCGGAAAAAGCAAGCAGGTGGAAGGCTTTGTGATGAAGCTCGCCAAAACCGCCGAATATGACGGCGGGCTAAAGGAAATCATCCGCCCGCTGGAGGATTTTTGCGCCCTTACGGCGGAGCAGATAGAGCTTGCGGCATACATTAAAGAAAAATACAATACTACGCTGGCGCGCGCGCTGCGCCTGATGATACCCGCGCAACTGCGCGGCGGCAGGGTGAAGGAAAAGACGCGCAATTTTTGTTTCCCCGAAGTGCGGGGCGATGCGTATGAACGGGCTGTCGCGTCGCTTTTAAAAAAGGACGACTCGCCGAAATATCCCAATCAACTGTTGGTTTTGGAAGCGCTCGCGGGCTGTGAGGAAGGGATTGCGGCGGCGGAGTTTTCGCCTTCCGCGGTGAAGGCGCTCGCTAAAAAAGGCTGGATCCGCGTGCAAAAAGCGCGGACTGCGCGCAAACCGTATGCCGAAGACGTGCCGCTGATCGCGGATTATGAGCTGACAGAAAAGCAGAAGGAGATTCTGGAGGAAATACAAACCGGGGAAAGCCGGTATTTTTTACTGCACGGCGTGACGGGCAGCGGCAAGAC
>DOMW01000200.1:10644-14279 GCA_003510345.1 Clostridiales bacterium
ATTTCGCTGACGCCGCAGACGTATTTGTTTTTGAAGCAGCGGTTTTCCGAACAGATCGCCGTGTTTCATTCCGGGCTTTCGGCGGGCGAACGGTATGACGAATGGATGAAAGTGAAGCGTGGCGAGGCGAAGATCGTTCTCGGGGCGCGGAGCGCTGTGTTCGCGCCGCTTGAGAGTATAGGCGCGATCATCATAGACGAGCAGCACGAGACGAGTTACAAGAGCGACCAATACCCAAAATACACAGCGGGTGAAGTGGCAAAAAAGCGGTGCGGGCTTTCGGGCGCGAAGTTGATTTTGGGGAGCGCCACGCCGGATATCGGCACATATTACGCGGCGGCGCAGGGGGAATACAAACTGCTGGAAATGCCCGATCGGCTGTTTGGGCTGTGCTTGCCCGGTGTGGAGGTCGTGGATATGCGCGAGGAGCTTAAAAACGGCAACCGCAGCATGATAAGCGGCAGGCTGTACGACGAGCTGGAACGGACATTCGCTGCGGGCGGGCAGGCCATGCTGTTTTTGAACAGGCGGGGGTACTCCACGTTTGTGATGTGCCGGTCGTGCGGCTACGCCGTACAGTGCGACTCATGCGATGTGACGATGACCTACCACAAAACAAAGGGCGAGCTGAAGTGCCATTATTGCGGCAAAACGAAGCCGCTTGAGACGGTGTGCCCCCAGTGCGGCAAGCCGCACTTGAAATATTTTGGCACGGGGACGCAGCAGATAGAGGAACAGGTAAAGCAAATGTTTCCCGGCGTGCGCGTGCTGCGCATGGATCTTGACACGATGGCGGAAAAGGACGCGCACTTAAAAGCGTTTGAGCGGTTTTCCGGCGGGGAAGCGGACGTGCTGATCGGCACGCAGATGATCACAAAGGGGTTTGATTTTGAAAATGTCGCGGTATCGGCGGTGATTGCGGCGGATACCATGCTTAATATACCCGACTACAGGAGCGCCGAGCAGGCGTTTTGCCAGATCACGCAGATCGCGGGGCGCGCGGGGCGCAAGCAGGCCGGCAGGGTGATTTTGCAGACGTACAACGCGGAGCATTACGCGGTGCGCTATGCGGCGAAACACGACTATAAAGGGTTTTTTGCGCATGAAACCGCAATCCGGAAGCTGGCGCAGCTGCCGCCGTTTGCCACACTGGTGCAAGTGCAGTTTTCCGGCGCGGACGAGCAGGACGTGATCGCGTGCGTAAAAGATTTCTTAACAAAGCTAAAAACAGTGCTATTGCCGCATAAAAATGATATAATAAGCGTGCGGGCTTCCGAGCTTGCGGTCAAGCGCGCGAACGATATGTACCGCTACCACATACTGGTGGGGCTGAAGCGGCGGGGCCCGGCGCAAAAGGGCATGTACACGCTTTTTTCAAGTGTGAATTATACGCACAAAAATGTGTTGGCGGGGATCGATGAAAACCCGTCCGGCATGGTGTAGACGGAGGATGGCTATGGCAACGCGGACAATACTTGAGGGAGATAACCCCAGGCTGAGGAAAGAGGCGCGGCCTGTGAAAAAAATAAACCAGCATATCATTGACCTGCTGGACGACATGGGGCAGACACTCTATGACGCGCGCGGCGTGGGGCTTGCGGCGCCGCAGGTAGGCGCGCTCCGGCGTATTGTGGTGATCGACGTGGGCGAAGGGCTGATCGAGCTTATAAACCCGGAGGTCATAGAGGAGGAAGGCCAGCAGCGCGCGGAGGAAGGCTGCCTTTCCGTGCCGGGTGTGGACGGCATTGTGATCCGCCCGGAGAAAGTGAAAGTGCGCGCGATGGACCGAAACGGTGACATAAAGGAATACGAGGGGGAAGGGCTGCTGGCGCGCGCCTTTTCCCATGAGATAGACCACCTTAACGGCGTGCTGTTTACCGATAAGATGATAGAACGTGTGTACCACGATGAGGATGAGGATGAGGAAGACGAAGGGCTATGACAAAACCGCGGGTCGTTTTTCTGGGGACGCCGGATTTCGCCGTACCGTCGCTTGTAATGCTGCTGGACGCGGGGTATGACGTATTGGCCTGCGTGACCCAGCCGGACAGGAAAGCGGGCCGGGGCCACAAAACCGTGCCGCCGCCTGTGAAAAAACTGGCTGAAGAGCGGGGCGTTCCCGTATATCAATTTGAAAAAGTAAGCGCGCCGGAGGGCTGCGAGGTGCTGGAAAAGCTTGCGCCGGACGTGATGGTGACGGCGGCGTTTGGCCACATCCTTTCGGATCGGGTACTTGCGATCCCGAAATACGGCTGCATCAACGTACACGCTTCGCTGCTGCCCAAATTGCGCGGCGCCGCGCCCATACAGTGGGCGGTTATCACCGGCGAAAAAAAGACGGGCGTGACCACGATGTATACGGTGAAAGCGCTTGACGCGGGCGATATACTCGAGCAGGACGCCATAGATATCCCGGACGACATGACGGCGGGCGAGCTTTACGATGCGCTTGCCGCGCTGGGGGCGCAAACACTGAAACGTACACTTGAAAAACTTGCGGCGGGCACGCTTTGCCGCACGCCGCAAAACGAAGACGAGGCGACGTATTTCCCGATGTTCAAAAAAGGGTTTGGGGAGATCGACTTTTGCGCGGACGCGAAAACGGTCGTCGATTTTGTGCGCGGCACAAACCCCATGCCGGGCGCGTATGTGACGTATGGCGATGAGAAAATAAAGATACACAAGGTATCGCGCGCGGCGGCGGGCGAGGGGCCGTGCGGCGCGGCGCTTTTTGCGGACGCTAAAAACGGGCTGGTCATTGCCTGCGCGGGCGGCGCGGTGCATGTGGATGTGATGCAGCGGCAAGGCGGCAGGGCTATGCGCTCGGAAGAGTGCCTGCGCGGCAAAAAGATGGACGCCGGCTATGTATTCCGAAAGGCGGGGCTTTGAACGAACGGCAACTTGCGCTGGAAACCCTTTCCGGCGTGCTAAAAGATAAAACGTACTTGAACCTTGTGTTAAAGCGCGTGCTGCGGAAGGAAATGAAGCCCGAGCAAAGGCGCTTTCTTACCGCCCTTGTGAGCACGACGCTGGAAAACCTGTTTCGCATCGATTATGTGATCGGCAAATTTGTAACGGCAAAGCGTGTGCATACGGTGATTCGCAATATACTGCGGCTGGGCGTGTGCCAGTTGCTGTTTTTTGAAAGCGTGCCTACTTCGGCGGCGGTGAACGAGAGCGTGAAGCTGGCCGAACAAAACGGAAAAAAGCAACTAAAAGGCTTTGTGAACGCCACGCTGCGCAATGTGGCGGCGAATCTGGGAAAAATAGAATACCCGGACGAAACGGCGGACAGGGCGGAATACCTGCGGGTGCTATACAGTTACCCAAAATGGCTGTGTGAAAAATATATACGTGAATATGGCGCGGAATACGCGGAGGCGATGATGGGCTATCACGCGTATGGCAAAACGTGCGTGCGCCTGAATTTATCGAAAAGGACGCGCCCGCCCGAACAGTTTGAGCCGGGGTGCTATTGCGGCGACGCGTATTACATCAAAAATGCTGCGTCTATCGAGAATATGCCGCTCTTTAAAAGCGGGGAGATTGCGGTGCAGGGGGAAGCCTCTATGCTGTGCGTGCGCGCGGCGGGGATCAGCGCGGGGGCCCGTGTGCTCGACCTGTGCGCCGCCCCG
>DOMW01000121.1 GCA_003510345.1 Clostridiales bacterium
TCATCAGCACACTCGCGCCGTCCGGGCGGGCGTTGCCGCACGCCTGCGCCGCCATCGCGCCCATCTCGGCGTAATCCGGCGAGACCAGCGTCTTCACAATACCCGCCACAGGCACATTCACGTTGACCACCGGGATGCCCTGCATATCCGCTTCATCCAGCACCTCATACAGGTTATCCATGTCAAAAGGCGACACGACGATACAGGCCGCGCCGCTGCCGATCGCGGCATACATGTCCTCTACCTGCGCCTCTGCCGATTCGGAATAAAAGAGCAGCGCCCGGAAACCCGCCGCTTCTACCTGCGGCTGCGCCGCCTGCGCGAACGTTTCATTAAACTGCGTTTGCCCGTTCAGCACAAACGCGATGGGCGGCTCTGCCGGTTCGGGCGTATACGAAGGCTCGGGCGGCGCTTGGGATGTCTGCGTTTGCTCGGGCACAGGCTCCTCGTCCCGGGCACAGGCAGTCGCCAGCAAAAGCACCGATAGCAGTATGAGCAGCAGAATGAAAATTCTTCTCATCGTTATTCCTTATACTATATACTATTTCCTGAGCATTGTTAATTGCTCTATTTGCTTACGGTGGTCGGCGGCGTTTTCTTCCGGCGACTTCGTGGGGTCGTCCCGTTCATAGTGCTCGCAGGGCAATAAATTACATTGGCCGCAATGCGCAAGCTTTTTCTGGTTGACGCAGCAGTCATACAACCCGCAAACAGCCTCGCCGGTGTGTTCCAGCCAGAATACTTTCCCTTTGATTGCGGTGCATCCCCCACAATCATCTGGAAAATAGCCGCATTCGGAGCACACCACCCCACAACAACTGATTATTTTATCCATCTCTCTGCCCTTTCCCGCATATGCGATACGCGCCAATAAACCAGACGTGTTTCATAGCTTTGTAGGCGCAAGCCCTATTTTCCGCTGTACCTTTGCAAGCGTTTTCGCCGCGGCATCCGCCGCTTTGCCGCTGCCCGCCCGCATGGCTTCCGTCAAATATGCCTTGTCCTTCCTGACCTCATAATACCGCTTTTGCAGCGGGGCGAGCACCTCGATAACAGCCTCCGCCACCCGCTCTTTCAGCGCGCCATACCCGGCGGAAGCAAACTCGCTTTCCCCCTGCTCTATGGGGATTCCCCGAATGGACGAATAAATGGAGAGCAGATTGGAAACCCCCGGTTTGTCTTCCGAAAAACGCACCTGTCCATCAGAATCCGTCACCGCGCGTTTGATTTTTCTGCGTATCACGTCCGGCTCATCTAAAAGCGCGATGTAAGCATTTTCGTTGTCGTCCGATTTAGACATCTTCTTTTCCGGTTCTTGCAGGCTCATGATCTTCGCGCCCGCCTTTGGAATGTACGGCGCAGGCACGGTAAACACATCCCCGTACAAATTGTTAAAGCGGATAGCGACATCCCGCGTCAGCTCGACGTGCTGTTTCTGATCCACACCCACGGGCACCAGATCCGCCTGGTAGAGCAGAATATCCGCCGCCTGCAGCACCGGGTAGGTATAAAGCCCGGCATTGATGTTTTCCCCCGCGCGCTGGCTTTTTTCCTTGAACTGCGTCATGCGCGAAAGCTCGCCCAAATACGTATAGCAGGAAAGTATCCACGCAAGTTCGGAATGCTGCGGTACATGCGACTGCATATACAGCACGCTTTTTTCCGGGTCTATGCCCGCCGCGATCAAAAGTGCCATCACATCGAGCGCGCGCTTTCTAAGCGCCGCCGCGTCCTGCCGCACCGTGATAGCGTGCAGGTCTACCACGCAATAATAGCAATCATACTCTTGCTGAAGCGCCGCCCAGTTTTTCACCGCGCCGAGGTAATTGCCGAGCGTAAGGCTGCCCGAAGGCTGTATACCTGAAAATATGATTTTACGTTCTTCCCCCATCAGTTGCGCTTCCCTTCGATGAATTTTCTGACCACACCGATCTGGCCGCCTTTTTCCACCACGCCGTTATGCAGCGCGGGTTTTTCTTTCAGGGTGCTTATCTGCCCGGGCACGGCAAGCTTTGTAAGCCTGCTCAGCTCCTCCGCCGCCGCAAAAGCGTCCGGCACATCTTTGCCCGTCAGCGCGCGCAGCACATCCTGCGTAAATTTATACGGGCTGGCTGTGGACATTACGACAGTGACCGATTGATCGCCCGTCGTTTCCACGTATTTTTCATAGACGCACTGCGCCACCGCCGTGTGCGGATCCATCACATACCCATAAGACGTAAAAATATCTTTTATTGTTTCCGCCGTTTCCGTTTCGTCACAACAGTCGGCATAGAATGATTTTTCCAGTTCTTGCGCCATTTTTTCCGGTATCGTGTATTCCCCTTTTTCGGAAAGGGCGTCCATCCATGCCTTAACCGCGCCCCCGTCCCGCCCGGCAAGCTCAAACAACAAGCGTTCCAGGTTGCTTGAAATAAGGATATCCATAGACGGCGACATCGTTTTATAAAATTCCCGCCGCGCGTTGTACCGCCCTTTTCTGAAAAACTCCGTCAGCACATTGTTTTGGTTGGACGCGCAAATGAGCCTTCCCACCGGCAAACCCATGCGCGCCGCGTAATAAGCCGCCAGTATGTTGCCGAAATTACCTGTGGGCACGCAGAAGTTTATCTGCTCGCCCTCGCGTATGCCGCCCTCCAGCAACAGCTTCACATACGCGTAAACGTAGTACGCCACCTGCGGGATCAGCCTGCCGATGTTGATGGAGTTCGCCGAGGAAAGCGTATAGCCATGCTCCGCCGCCTCGCGGGCAAACGCAGCGTCGGAAAACAGCGCCTTTACGCCGGTCTGCGCGTCGTCAAAATTCCCGTTCACCGCGCAAACGCCAATGTTGCCGCCCTCCTGCGTCACCATTTGCAGTTTTTGCATAGCCGCCACGCCACTTTCGGGGTAAAACACGAGGATAGCCGTGCGCGGCACATCTCGGAACCCCTCCATCGCGGCTTTACCCGTATCGCCGGACGTCGCCGTAAGCACCAGTATATCGTGCTTTTGCTCATGCAGCTTCAGCGATTCGGACATAAGCTGCGGCAATACCTGAAGCGCCATATCCTTAAACGCGAGCGTAGGCCCGTGGGTCAGCTCCATCACATATTCGCTGTCTGAAAATTTTGAGAGCGGCGCCACCGCGCCCGAATCAAACCCCGCGTAGGCGCGCCCGGCCATTTTTTCCAGCGTCTGCCGGTCGATCTCAAAGAATTCCCCCAATATGTGCGCCGCCACCGGTACATAGCCGCCGCCCGCCAGTTCCTTTAGCTTTGCCATATCCAGCCGCGGAAAGTATTCGGGCACAAACAACCCGCCGTCTTCCGCTATTCCTTTTAATACCGCCCGCGTCGCCGGCATTTTATGGCTCGCGTCGCGCGTGCTTACTACATCCATCTTTCTTCCCTTTCATTGTGTTGCCTTAATCACAAAGGCAGGGTTTTCCCCTGCCTGCATGGTTCCTCGCTAAAAAATAGGCAAAACCCGTGTTTTCGCCATACCGCCCCCGCCGCTAGATGATATACTTCTTCAAAAATTCCGGCGCGCCTTCCGGGTCGGCGCTTATGATAATCACGGCCTTAAACTGGTTCTTTTGGGAAAGCTCTTCTATCTTGCCCATGTACGCCTCGATTTCCGAAACTTCCTTGCCGATGATCTTCAGGAACGCGTCGATAAAAATTGCCTGGATATCAAAGTTCTGGGCCACCATCCCGCACAAAAGGCCGTACAGTGCGTCACATGAATCGATTTTATAATCTTTCACATCCACAAAACGGATCTGGTGCTTCACATCATACATATAGCGCTTGTCGTCATCGATAAATACGACGTCGCCTTTTGTAGTACTCAGCTCCTCATTGGCCATGTCGATCAAGCGTTTTGTCTTGCCGCTGCCTTTCGTTGCGTAAATCAACTGTATCATACTGATGTACCCCCCTGGTATCTACCGGTTTTTCTTATACTATTCCGCAATTAAAAACCCACAGCGGTTTTAATGTGCGCCTTTGGCGCACAGCGCGTGATGCTCTTGGGCATTACGCTCGCGCAAGCCGTTCAATACTGAGCCGCTCAAAAAGGATTTTCCTTTTTGAATCGCATTTTATGCGGTGATAGAAAAGCGATTTTTGTCGCTTTTTTATTGCGGATTAGTATTATTATACTAATTCTCATGCGAAAAGTAAACAGCCCCGTTTTTATTATTTTGCGGAAGCGTTACTTTTCAATAAGGGATTTCCCCTCCATTTCTTTTGGCACGGCAAGGCCCATCAGGTCCAGCAGTGTGGGCGCGATATCCGCAAGCTTGCCGCCCTCCGCGAGCTTCGCGTTTTTATACCGCTCGCTCACAAGGATGCACGGCACGGGGTTTGTGCTGTGCGCCGTAAACGGGCCGCCTGTTTTTGAGTCTATCATAATCTCCGCGTTGCCGTGGTCGGCGGTAATGACGGCCTCGCCGCCCACCTCGCGTATGGCCCGCACCACTTGATCCACGCATTCGTCCACCGCGGCAACCGCTTTTTTCGCCGCTTCAAAAATACCGGTGTGCCCCACCATGTCACAATTCGCGAAGTTCAGTATCATCACGTCGAATTTTTCAGATTTGATCAGTTCCACCGCTTTTGCCGCGACCTCGTAAGCGCTCATCTCGGGCTTTAAATCGTAGGTAGCCACCTTGGGGGAAGGGATCAAAAACCGTTCTTCCCCTTTGTTGGGCTGTTCCACGCCGCCGTTAAAGAAAAAGGTGACATGCGCGTATTTTTCCGTCTCGGCGATGCGGAACTGCGTCTTGCCGTTTTTGCTGATATATTCACCGAATGTGTTTTCGAGCGTCTGCGGTTTATACGCGATGTGGATATTTTTAAATTCCTTGTTATACTGCGTCATAGACACAAAGAAAACGGGGAAATAAGCCCTCTTGAACCCATCAAATTCCCGCTCGATAAATGTGCGGGTGATCTCCCGCGCCCTGTCCGGGCGGAAATTGAAGAAGATGATGGAATCGTTTTCACGTATTTTGGAGACAGGCTCGCCATTTTCCGTGATCACCACCGGCTTGATGAATTCGTCGTACTCTTCTTTATCGTAGGCGGCCTGCATCGCCTCCGCCGCGTCCGTGAAGTTTACGCCCTCGCCATGCACAAGCGCGCGGTAGGCCAGCTCTACGCGTTCCCATCGGTTGTCCCTGTCCATCGCGTAGTAGCGGCCGGTCACCGTGGCAATCTTGCCCGCGCCGATCTCTTTGATTTTTTGCCGGAGCTGCTCAATATAGCCTTTGCCGCTATCCGGCGGCACATCCCTGCCGTCCATCAGGCAATGCACGTATGTCCGCCCGCCCACGCCCTGCTCCTTTGCCAGCTTTAAGAGCGCGTACAGGTGTTCCTGGTGCGAGTGTACGCCGCCGTCCGATAAAAGGCCCATCAAATGCAGCGAAGTACCGTACTTTTTCACATTTTCTATCGCGTCCAGAAATTCCTGCTTGGAAAAGAAATCGCCGTCCGCGATAGACTTTGATATCCTTGTAAGCTCCTGGTAAACCACGCGCCCCGCGCCGATGTTCAGATGCCCCACTTCCGAATTGCCCATCTGGCCTTCGGGCAGGCCCACCGCCATGCCGCACGCGCCGATCTCCGTGTGTGGGAATTCCGCTTCCAGTTTCTTGATATGGGGCGTCCCCTGCGCACAGATCGCGTCCCCTTTGTCCCCATCGTCATGGCACACGCCAAAACCGTCCATTATAATCAATGCTGTAAAACTCATCCGTAATTTACCACCTTTGAAAAGTCTTCCGCTTTGAGCGACGCGCCGCCGATAAGCCCGCCGTCAATGTCGCTCATCGCCATCAGCTCGGCCGCGTTGCCCGGGTTCATACTGCCGCCGTACTGGATGCGCACCCGCTCCGCCGGGTCTCCGTAAAGCTCGCGTATGGCCTGGCGTATCGTTTTGATTGTCTCGTTGGCGTCTTCGTTCGTCGCTGTTTTGCCCGTGCCGATCGCCCAAACCGGCTCGTAAGCGATCACGATTTTCACCACATCCGCCGCGCTTATGCCGTCCAGCGCCAGCTTTGCCTGCATACGCACGACCTCCGCCGTTATGCCCTGCTCACGCTCACGCAGCAGTTCACCCACACATACGATGGGCGTAAGGCCCTT
>DOMW01000062.1 GCA_003510345.1 Clostridiales bacterium
GAAAACAAATCATTTAAAGTGCCGGATTGCACGGGATCATCAAATATTCTGCCGCTTGCAACAATGCTTCCGTGTTCTGCATCTATATCGATACAGTAATCAACACCATCCGAAAGCTGATATGCAAAACTCCATACGACGCTGTTTTGGCTGAGACGATGTACAGTTAAGAATAGTCTGCTCTCCACAATATCCGATTCGGGTACTTCCTCTTTTTTTAAATAATCAAATGCGATATCCTTAGCTTTTTCTTCAGATATCCGAATATCTATTCCGGAAGGATTAAAATCGGTGTTGTATTGCGCCGAAACTAAAACAGGGTTACCATATTCGTCGATTATTGCTTTAACACTATGTTTTATATCTATGTCGCTGACAATGGTATACCAATTGTATTCGTTTTCTTGATTATTTACTTCTAATATCATGTTTTCCAAATCATATTGAGGGAAAAACGTGTTCACGGATCGTATGGCGTTATCCTGCTTCTCTTTTTCTGTTGCGATTTTTTCGTTGCTGCTTGCTTTGGGTTCCACCGCAATCACATTGGCGTCAATATTATCTGTCCAATAGTAATTATTCTTGCCCTCATACCTGTATATTTTTGCCGGAACAGACAAGTCATCGTAGATTTGGGCATTAGCGGGATCAAGTAAAGCATCATTCACTTTAGCTACAAAATCTTTTAATGGCAATAACCCATTCTCCTTTACCGATTGGCTGCAGCCGGACAATAAAGTAAGTAAAAATAGTACTATAAGAAGGTAACTGAATATTTTGCGCATACGATACTCCTTCAAAAACGAAATAGGCTGCCGCGCCTGAGAAAGTCGGGGAAAGTCGAGAAATTTGATAAAAGTAAAATGATTGTTTGATTAGAGAATAAAAGAAAAACCAGATTTTGTCAATGCTGACCGCGTGTGTATGATTTGCGGTTGTTTATACTGATTATATTACAAAAGCACAGCAAAAAATGCGGGATTGCCGAAATATTCTGCGGCTGTTTTTCGGGTATTCCTTTTGGGTCGTGGTATCCCTGCGGGATGATTTTATGCCTCCGGCGGCTCAAGGACGCTACGCTCCTTGAGAATCCTCGTTTTAAGGATCTCGTATCAAACGCTTGTTTTACTATTTGTCGGGACTGGCACGCTTTTAAGGGAGTTTTTAGAANNCGCCGCAGGCTCCTTGACCCAAAAGGAATACCCATGAGAAAACGCAAGCGTATTAGTTTAGCTTTCTTGGAATGTTGACTATTCCTGTGCTGCGCGTGGGAAAGGTGTTGGTGTGCCGCTGCTGCCTAATCGAATTGAAGAAAATGCAAATGGCTGCTCCCTAAATAGTACATGCTTGCGAAAACGGTATTGTGTGATAGAATAGTGAAATACGGGCGGCTTTTGATACCGCGCTCGCGGAAAGGAGGACAGGTATGGAAAAAGTGTTGTTTGATGTATCGGGCATGACCTGCTCCGCTTGTTCCGCGAGGATTGAAAAAGAACTGTCTAAACTGGACGGCGTGCGCAATGTCAGCGTGAACCTTCTGGCCAACAGCATGGCGGTTACGTTTGACGCGGGGCGCATGGATACGGGCCGGATCGTCAAAACAGTGGAGGCCATTGGTTATGGCGCCGCGCCGAAAGCGGCCGCCGCGAAGAAGAAGGAACCCATAGATGCGGCGCAATCGGAAGCCGTGGCCATGAAAAACCGGCTGCTCATTTCTATTATTTTCACCATCCCGTTATTCTATATCTCGATGGGTGAAATGCTGGGGTGGCCGCTGCCCGGTTTCCTTTCCGGCATGGAAAACGCGTTGGTGTACGCGTTTACGTTGTTTTTGCTCACACTGCCGGTTATCTTTGCGGGCCGCAGGTATTTCCAAACGGGCTTAAAGAGCCTGTTTCACCGTGCGCCCAACATGGACTCCCTGATCGCCATAGGCTCCGGTGCGGCGCTCCTCTACGGTATTTATGCCATCTACAGAATCGGTTGGGGGTTCGGCCACGGCGATATGGCAATGGTTCATAAATTCTCCATGGATTTGTATTTTGAATCCGCCGCTATGATTTTGACGTTGATCACACTGGGCAAATATTTTGAAGCCCGCGCCAAAGGCCGCACCTCCGGGGCGATCACAAAATTGATGAACCTTGCGCCCCAAACGGCCATTGCGGTCCGCGGCGGCGTGGAGCGGGAAATTCCCCTTGATGGTGTGCTCGTGGGCGATACGCTGGTTGTAAAAGCGGGCGCCTCTGTTCCGGTGGATGGTGTTGTGACAGACGGCTACGCCTCCGTGGATGAGTCGGCAATTACCGGCGAAAGCCTGCCGGTAGAGAAAGGGATTGGCGGCAAAGTAACGGGCGGCACGATCAACAGGGCGGGCTATTTTCAAATGGAGGCGACGGCTATCGGCGGAGACACTGCCCTTGCGAAAATCATCCAGCTTGTGGATGAAGCGACTATGAGCAAGGCGCCGATCGCAAAGCTCGCGGATAAGATCAGCGGCGTATTCGTCCCGGTGGTCATTGCAATTGCGGCAGGCGCGGCCGTTATCTGGATGCTGCTGGGGCATGACTTTGAGTTTGCTTTAACGGCGGCCATTTCCGTTCTTGTAATTTCCTGCCCCTGCGCGCTTGGGCTGGCGACACCCACCGCGATCATGGTGGGGACGGGGAAGGGGGCCTTAAACGGTATCCTGATGAAATCCGCCGAGGCGCTGGAGTCGCTGCACAATGTTGACGTGGTGGTGCTGGACAAAACAGGCACCGTTACCGAGGGAAAGCCCGTTGTCACCGATATAATCCCCGCTGGCGTAAGTATCGGGGAATTACTGGCGTTTGCCGCCGCGCTGGAGAAAAAATCGGGGCACCCGCTCGCCGCGCCCATCGTCGCAAAAGCGCGTGACGCAAATGCCACGCTGCATGAGATTGAGGAGTATAAGCAAATTCCCGGGCAGGGCATTGTTGGTTTAGCCGATGGAACAGCCTTACGCGGCGGCAATAAAAAGCTGATGGCCGCCGGTGAAATCGAAACTGGGGCGTTTAATGACATAGAAAGCGCCCTTTCAAACGACGGCAAAACGGCGTTGTATTTTGCGCGGGGCAAGGAACTGCTCGGTATTATTGCCGTTGCCGATACCGTTAAGCCGACAAGCGGCGAGGCCATTAGGGAGCTTACCCGCATGGGCCTTGAGGTCGTTATGCTGACGGGTGATAATGCCCGGACAGCAGAGGCGATCCGCAGGCAGGCGGGGATCAAAACAGTTGTCGCCGAAGTGCTTCCGGAAGACAAAGAGAGCAAGATCCGCGCACTGCAATCGCAAGGGAAAAAGGTCGTCATGGTGGGCGACGGGATCAACGATGCCCCGGCGCTTGCCCGCGCGGATGTTGGGATCGCCATTGGCGCGGGAACCGATATAGCAATCGAATCGGCGGACGTTGTATTGATGAAAAGCGACCTTTACGATGTTGTGACGGCGATTGACCTGAGCAAAGCGGTTATGCGCAATATCCGCCAAAACCTGTTTTGGGCGTTTATCTATAACATCATCGGCATCCCGATAGCCGCGGGCGTATTTTATGGTATTTTCGGGTGGTTGCTGAACCCGATGATCGCGGCGGGGGCTATGAGTTTCAGTTCGGTGTCGGTTGTAACGAATGCGCTGCGGTTAAACTTTTTCAAGCCGAAAAACAAAAAGCAAAACCAGCAGATTGAGAAAGGAAAAACAATGACAAAGACAATCAAAATTGAGGGAATGTCCTGTATGCACTGTGTAGGCGCGGTTACAAAGGCGCTGGCCGCCGTAGCCGGGGTAGAGCATGTGACGGTTGACCTGGAAAGCAAGACGGCTACCGTAGAAGCGCAAAGTACGGTCACGGATGCTATGCTACGCGCCGCGGTGGAAGACGCGGGGTATCAGGCTGTTGCGATAAGTTAATTTGTTCTAAGGGAGTGCTTATACTAATCATATTTTAAAAGTATAATAAAAAGTGCGTGATTGTCAAAATATCCCGCTGTTGTCTTTTAGGTATTCCTTTGTGGTAAAGGTATCCCTGCGGGATGATTAGAATGCCTCCGGCGGTTCAGAACCTACGGTTCTAAAAACTCCCTAAAGGGCGTGCATGTCCTAACAGATAATAAAGGCATGTTTGGGTGGGGGAGAAGCGGTTTCTTGAGCGAGGATTCTCAAGGAGCGCAGCGTCCTTGAGCCGCCGGAGGCATAAAATCATCCCGCAGGGATACCGCGACCCAAAAGGAATACCCGAAAGCCAAGCACGGGTTATTTCGATAATCCCGTACTGTTATTTATGCTTTTAAAATGTGATTAATATTATCTGTGACGGAGCGCCAGATGAACCGCCCGCGCGACGAACGGGGAAAAAGAGAGGTGTCCGGGGTAAAGGCATATAGCGCACTTAAGCCACCAATGCCGAATCAAACATAAAACAATACGAATGTCTGCCCTCCAATCTAACGCTCACTTGAGAAATGCCACGGGGAAAGGTATAATAGAAGACAACGGAAACAGAAAGCAGGGAGCGGTATGAAGAAAATCACAATTGTACTGGATGGCGTGGCGGATCGGGAAAATGAAAAATTGGGCGGCAAAACGCCGCTTGAATATGCACATACGCCTAATCTGGACGCGTTGTACCGAAAATCCAGGAGCGGTGTGGTGAAAACGATCCCGGAGGGGATGGAAGTGGGTAGCGCGGTGGCAAACCTGAGCCTGCTTGGTTTTGACCCGGCGACGTATCGCGGCCGCGCGGTGATAGAGGCGGCGGGGCTTTCCATGCCCATCGATGAGAATGACCTGTATATTCGTGCCAATATGGTCACATTTGAAGGGGATACTTTTGAGGAGAGCAGCATAAAAAGCTACAGCGCCTACGATATCGCCACGGAAAAAGCCCAACCAATCGCCGGGGCATTGGCTGGGGCGGTATTTGGCGGGGAATACGAACTCAAATACTGCGGGTCATTCCGCAATATCCTGGTGGTGAAAGGCGGCAAAAATCTATATCCAATAGATTTTATGCCCGCGCACGATATCATAGGCAGGCCGATTCGGCAATTCATACGGACAGAAGGGGCGCAGGCACCGTTTTTTGAGCTGATGAAGAAATCTTACGCGTTTTTGAAGGGGAAAGGCTCGGATATAAACGGCCTGTGGTTTTGGGGGGCGTCCATTATGCCGGAGATTGCGGGAGATGTGGCGGGCCGGGTGGCGCTTTCTGAAACGCTGTTGATGGACGGGATTACAAAAATATCCGGTATACCGAACATCGGTACGGTACGCGAGGGGCGCAGTTTCGAGGATTTTCTGCAAGAGAAGCTGGAAAAAGCAGTGGAAGCTGCCAATAAATACGAGAATATTTATGTGCATATACAGGAAACGGATGATCTGAGCCATGAGCTTATGCCGCTTGAAAAGGCGCAGGCGGTCGAAGTGTTTGACCGGGTGTTTTTGCCTGGTTTTCTGAAAAGCATACAGGGCGGGTATACGCTTAAACTGGTTTCCGACCATTTTACGTTTTCTGATACGGGTGCGCATGGCGGCGAATCCGTGCCGTTTTTGTTCTATGAACCGGGCGCGGAAGAAAGGCGGGAAGGCCGGTACACCGAGCGGGATTGCAGGGAAAGCGGCGTGGAAGTAAGCGCGGCGGAATTGAACAGGTGGTAGCGTATAGTATTGATACAAAACTACCGGAATTGTTCATCAAATATTTGTGGGGTGGCCATTTTTGGAAAAAAATGCTTGCATCGCCCACGAAAGAACGGTATAATCATGTCCAGATGAGGCGTTGCGAGTATGCGGCGCATAGGCGGGCGCACAGCCCATGAGAATAGGGGAACACTGTTCCCGGAGATGAGAAAGGAAAAAACTATCATGAATTTCACAACGTATTTGAAGAACTATCCGGACGCGAATGGCTATTTTGGTGAGTATGGCGGTATGATATTGCCCGATATGCTGGTCCCGGCTTTCGAGGAGATTGCCGAAGCGTACCAGACGATTTGCCATTCCTCCAAATTTATCAGCGAGCTTAGGCGTATCCGCAGGGAGTTTCAGGGCAGGCCCACGCCGGTGTACCACTGTGAGCGGCTTTCGCGGCATTGTGGTATGACGCAGATCTATTTGAAGCGTGAGGATTTAAACCACACGGGCGCGCACAAGCTCAACCACTGTATGGGCGAAGGGCTGCTCGCGAGCTATATGGGCAAAAAAAAGCTGATTGCCGAGACGGGCGCGGGGCAGCACGGCGTTGCGCTTGCGACGGCAGCCGCGTTTTTCGGGCTGGAATGCGAGATACATATGGGTACGGTGGATATTGAAAAACAAGCGCCCAACGTAACGCGTATGGAAGTTCTCGGCACAAAGGTGGTGCCGGTGACGCGCGGTGCGGCGACGCTCAAAGAAGCGGTGGATTCGGCGTTTGAAGCATATGCCGCCGATTATCAAAACTCGATCTATTGTATCGGTTCGGCGGTGGGGCCGCACCCGTTCCCGCTGATGGTGCGCGATTTCCAGATGGTAGTGGGCGTGGAGGCGCGCGAGCAGTTTGTGGAAATGACAGGTAACCTGCCGGACGCCGTATGCGCGTGTGTGGGCGGCGGCAGTAATTCGGCCGGTATGTTCACGCCGTTTTTGGCGGATCCTGTGGAGATTTACGGGGTAGAGCCTATGGGCAGGGGGGAGAAAACAGGCGACAATGCCGCGAGCATCACATTTGGCAGCAAAGGTACGCTGCATGGGTTTGAAAGCTTGCTGCTTCAGGACGAAAAGGGTGAGGCAGCGCCCGTTTACTCTATCGCGAGCGGGCTGGATTACCCGTCGGTGGGGCCGGAACACGCCTTCCTGCACCAGCAGGGGCGCGTGAACTATGCCTACGCAACGGATGAAGAGGCGGTGGAGGCGTTCTTCAAGCTTTCCCGCATGGAAGGGATTATCCCGGCGCTTGAGAGCGCGCACGCCGTGGCATACGCCATGAAGCTGGCAAAGGAAATGAAGACGGGGTCTATCCTTGTGAACCTGAGCGGGCGGGGCGATAAAGACGTCGATTATGTGGTGGAGCATTACGGCACGGGGGAGAAGTACGTATAAAGGTGATGTGAGGCTCAAAGCGGTTTGGACGGCGGTTTTGGGGCGATGAAATGAACGGGCGGCCATTGGCCGCTCGTTTTTATGTACAAGAAGGAAAGGACGGGTGGAATTGGGATATGCCTCTGTTGTGTGTCTTTGCCTTTGAGGGAGTTTTTA
>DOMW01000054.1:0-3066 GCA_003510345.1 Clostridiales bacterium
CGACTAAGGTCGGCGACCTTAGTGATTTGGTAAGACTTGCGGTTCAGCAATGTAGACCGGAATACGAATTGTTAGGGAAACAGGTACAACAGTAAAAATGAATGCCGGATGGCTCACATTACTGCTCACCGCGCAACAGCAGAAGATACTAACTAACAGATGAGAAAAGTTGGTATGTCCGGCACAAGGGAATAGAAAATGCACATTCAGATAATAATCCCAAAGAAAAAAAACGCGAGAGTGTAAAAACCCCCGCGTTTGTTTATAATTTTTTTATATCATTTATAATACTTTTTCAATAACTTCATCCATGTCTCATTTTGTGCGTTTTGTTCCATTTTATTGATGTGGTTGATTTCCTGCATGGTACGCTGCACCAATTCCATCACGTCGAGCGCTTCGGTATTAAAGCCGGTAAAGCTGTATTTCAATCCACTGCCCGTGAAGGAAAGCGAAATAGATTTTGGCTTTAAGCCGTGTTTGCTGAACGCGTTAAACATGGCGGCGGAACCAAATGTGGAAAACCGGTCGATCAATTCCACCATGGTGTTTTTTACTTCCACCGGCACGGAAGGTGAGATGTCAAATTTTAGGGTATAAGAGGAAAAGCTGTCGCTTTCGGTTCCCTCCGGCGTGCATGTGACCCATCCGTGGAGTACATCCGCATCGGAGGAAGCATAGTTTGCTTTATCAGCGGCATAAATGGAATCGCCATATTTTGCTGCATCGGAATTTTCAAATGTGGTACTCATATTGCCTCCTTTTGTGGCTACACTTTCATCGTTACAATACTACCGTCAATACTTATATACAAACAAACAGAAACCGGCTAAAAGCTGGCCTGCCTGTGCGGCAGAGTACTTTTCGGCTTTTTTGCCGGCGTGGCCTCCTGATGCTTCCCGTACACTATGCTGCTACTATTGCTATCGTTAGGAAAGCGATATTCTTTAGTGGGGAATTCTTCCTAGTCCCCGAGTGAAATGCCCATATTGCGTGCGGAAAGCACGGCGTCTGAATCGAGCGGGACAAATTTCGTTTTTCCCGCGATGTCTTCCAGTTTGTTGATAACGAGTTTATTGCACTGCATCGCGATTGTGCAGCCATATCTCCCTTTGCGGATGAGTTGCGCGGCGCTCACGCCGAACTTTGTCGCCAGCATGCGGTCGTATGCGCTGGGAGCGCCCCCGCGCAGCATGTGGCCCGGTACGACCAGCCGCGTCTCCATGCCTGTTTGCGTATCGATCATTTTCGCCAGCCGGTCCGCGGCGCTCGCTACGCCTTCCTCCTGCCGTTTTTGCCGGATCTCTTTTCGTTTCATGCCCGCCTCGTCTATCTGCACAGCGCCTTCCGCGATGGAGATGATGGAGAAAGCTTTGCCGCTCTCCGCGCGTTTATACACGGATTCCAGCACTTTTTCCGGGCTGTAGGGTATTTCGGGGATGATAATGACGTCCGCGCCCCCGGCAACGCCGGCGTATAATGTGAGCCAGCCGGCTTTGTTGCCCATGAACTCGGCGACCATCACCCTGCCGTGGCTGGCGGCGGTCGTGTGCAGGCGGTCGATTACGTCGGTAGCGGTATCTACCGCCGTATGGAAGCCGAACGTTACGTCCGTATCCCAGATGTCATTGTCTATCGTTTTGGGCAGCCCAATAATAGAAAGGCCCTCGCCGGACAGCAGATTTGCAGTCTTGTGCGTGCCGTTCCCGCCCAGCGTGCACAGGCAATCAAGCTTCATCTTGTCGTAATTTTGCACCATGCTCGCGACTTTATCAACCTTGTCGTCCTCTATCTTGCGCATGTTTTTGAACGGGGTGCGCACAGTTCCTAAAATAGTGCCGCCCACATTCAGTATGCCGGAAAACTCGCGGGGCTGCATAACGCGGGATTCACCCTTGATGAGGCCGGAAAAACCGCCCGCGATGCCGACAATCTCCACATTCTCCATCTGCTCGTACGCGGCCTTTGCCACGCCGCGTATCGCCGCGTTCAGCCCGGGGCAGTCGCCGCCGCTCGTCAATATGCCGATTCGTTTTGCCATAGTTTCTCCTAAGCAACCGCTTTAATCAGCGGTTTCTTAAATCGGTTCCCAGGTTACAAAGGAATCGAATATAGTTTTATCTTCCGTTTTGCCGCATATATAAAAACCGCCGTCGCCTTGGCTTTTGTAGAGCGCCACTTGCTGGTCAAGATAGGGTTCCGCAATGTAATTCAGCCTGATCTGGCTGATTCGTTTTGTTTTTATGTGTTCGGACGAAAAAAGTTCGCAGATCCAATTGAGGTACTTTGTGTTGTTCATGTGCCCGTTCATATCCACATCACTGTAACGCACGTTCCGTGTTTCGCAAAGCGGCATATCGGGCGGCAGCTTGATTTTGCCCGGTTCTTCCAAAACAACCGGCGCATCCGGGTCGTAAGGGTAATCGCCTATTGTGCTTGTGCGGCGCAGCACACGCTCGTGAATATCAAACAGCATCCAGTGGCTGGATGCCACACCCAGTGTTTCGCCCTGCGCGTCCCGTATCATAAAGTGGCGCAGGAAAGTAAGTTTTGTCGGTTTCAGCGGCCATGTCGCCACGTGGATCGTATCGCCTAGGCGGGGATAGCGGTGCATTTTCAGGTTTACGCGCGTAAGCACCCAGCAAAGCCCCAATGTCTCGCCTAAAAAAATCCGCCCGAACCCGACGTTTGACGCGTTGTCTTCCGCCAATTCCTGCATACGCAAAAAAACAGCGGACGGCATCCATTCTCCTTTGATGTCCACATCTGCCGCGCGCAGGTAATGCTCCCGTTCCAGCCTTGTTTCCATAAAGCCTCCTCAATAAAGATAGTATTATTTTAGCACTTTTAAGAGGGGAGGGAAAGGGGTTTGGGGAAAATTACACACTCAACAGCTTGTTCAGGAAAGCGCGGATGCGCTCTTCTTTAGGATTCACCAGCAATTCGCCGGGTTTGCCGCGCTCCAGAATAGTGCCGTTGTCCATAAAGCAGACTTCTGTCGCCACTTCGCGGGCAAAACCCATCTCGTGGGTGACGATCAGCATGGTCATGCGTTCTTTGGCAAGG
>DOMW01000054.1:3172-5131 GCA_003510345.1 Clostridiales bacterium
CCGGCTTTTTCACCCAGCCCGACTTTATTAAGCAGCGCCGTCGCTTCCTCCGCCGCTTGCGCCGGGTCTTTTTTATCTACACTGACGGGCGCGAGGGTCAAGTTTTGCAGCACGGAAAGATGGGGAAACAGGTTGAAATTTTGAAACACCATGCCGAGATGCAGGCGCGCCATTCGAAGCTCGTCTTCCTTTAAATATTCCGTTTTACCGTTTTTTTCCGTCGCGATGGGAATGCCGTCCAATATAATATTGCCGCGCTCGGCGCGCTCCAGGCAGTTTATACAGCGCAGCAACGTCGATTTGCCGCTGCCCGACGGGCCGATTATGGCAAGCACCTCGCCTTTTTCCAGCGTGAGGTCAACGTCTTTTAACACTTCCGTTTTGCCGAAGCTCTTATAAAGATGGTTTACTTCCAGTATGTTCATCGCTCAAATCCGCCTATATTTTATAATAATCCATGCGCTTTTCTATACGCTTTAACACAGCCGTTACAGCCGAATTGATTGCGAGGTAGAACAGTGCGGCGATGATAAACGGCATGACGCTGGCCTCGCGCGATACCGCGGTGTAAGAGGCGTTCATCAGGTCTACCAGCGCGATGATATTGACGAGCGCCGTATCCTTCACAAGGTTGATCACCTCGTTTCCGAGGGAGGGCATGACGATCTTGAACACCTGCGGAATGACGATTTTGAACATGGTTGTCCGCCGCGAAAGGCCCAAAACGGACGCGGCTTCGTGCTGCCCGCGGTTGATGCTCTGTATGCCGCCGCGGAATATCTCGCTGAAATAGGCCGTGTAATTCAAAACAAACGAGAGAAGCGCGGACTGGAACGGCTGGATGCGAAACTCCGCGCCCATGAGGCGGAACAGTATGTTGAGCCCGAAATATAAAAACGCCACCTGCAAAATAAGCGGCGTACCGCGCATCACCGTCAGGTAGATGGTGTAGATAAAGCGCCCGGCTTTGTTTTTAGACAGGCTGGCCTGGGAACCTAAAAAACCGAGGGGGATAGAACACCCCAGGGTGAGCGCAAACAACGAGAGCGTGACGCCCAGCCCCTTTGCAAGCTCAAGTGACAATCTCGCGAAATCTTCCATAAAATAATACTTCCTGTTTTTTGTTGCAAAAGAGGGCGGCGTAAAATGCGCGCCGCCCCCGCTGAAAATATGTTTAGCCTGCCGTTACGTCGCGGCCAAACCATGCTTGGCTGACCTCGGCGGCTTTTCCGTTTGCCTTTAGTTCCTCAAACGCGCCCATCAACGCGTCGTGGAAAGACTGCTCGCCCTTTCTGAAACCAATGCCGTATTGCTCGGGCGCGAGCGATTCTTCCAGAATCTTGTATTCGCCTGTTTTTTTGGCCATATAATAATCGGCGACGACAAGGTCTACGCCCAGCGCGTCCGCCTGGCCGGAATCGATATCGAGCAGCGCAAGCGTGTAATCGGTGTAGCTTTTAAGCTCTTTAAATGTGCCGCTTACATCGGGCATTTCCTCGACCAACAGGCTTTGCGCGGAAGAACCCTCCTGCACCGCGACCGTCTTGCCGGAAAGGTCGGAGATTGCCGCGATATCCGAATCGCCTTTTACCAGTATGACCTGCATGTTTTCCAAGTAAGGCTCGCTCATCAATACTTTTTCCTTGCGCTCATCCGTGATGGTGTAGCCGTTCCATATCACGTCGATGTTGCCCGAATCAAGCTCCATTTCCTTCATGCTCCAGTTGATGGGGCGCAGTTCTACCTCGACGCCCATCTGCTCTGCTACGGCGCGTGCGAGGTCGATGTCGAACCCTACCAATTCGCCATTTTCATCCAGAAAACCCATCGGGGGAAAGCTTTTATCAAGCCCCATGATAAATTTGCCTTTTTGCTGTATTTTTGCCCAGGAATCGTCTGCCGCGCCATCTCCGGCGGGCGCTTCGGAAGCGGGTGCCTCGCTGGCGGGGGCTTCACTGG
>DOMW01000187.1:0-1139 GCA_003510345.1 Clostridiales bacterium
CCGTGGGGCCCGAATTCCAGTGCTTGCTATTATAATCATCACGTGCTGATTAAAACAGTTATCATCACTTTTCTTTAATCAGCAACTCAATTGAAGAACAACTGATTATGCTGCATCTGTGTTTGTTTAGTGCTGATTAAAATTGGGAGTGTCGTAAGATACGATCAATTTTGCTAATTCAAGGTCGAGTGTATTGAGTAATGATTAAAGTGCGTGTGTGATGATTATTTTCTAACTGTTAGTTCAAGGTCGGTTCACTATTTGGTTGACTTGTACCAAGTTTTAATCAGTACATAACGTTTTTAATCATCACCTGTGACATAAGCCCCTAATTTCGATCTGACCTCTCGCTGGTATATTACACATTTTTAATCAGCACTAAATTCGTTGAAAAGCCCTCGTATCTCTCGCGTCTTTCGCGAAGTGCTGATTAGAAATTTGTGATGATAACAATCATAATCAGCACGTGATGATTATTCTCGTTAGCAGTGCAGGCCGGTACACACTCGGCCTGCTGCTTGCAGGTGGCAAGCCCCCTGACCCCCAAGATCGCCCCGCGTTGCGGTGCGGCTGCGCGGCCTATCGGCCGCTATTTTTGTTCTTTACCTCCATCAACGGGCGTCGTGTTCGGCATCGCGTTCCGTCCGCCGTTCGTCGTAACCCATGAGCCTGTCAACGTGCTGTTTCGCCGTGAGCAGCTCACGCATTTCAGCTTTGACCCGCTGATACTCCCGGTAGGCTTTCTTCTTTTCCTCCAGCGCCGGAGCGTAGTCCGCGCGCAGGGATGCGACGGTCGGCAGCTTTTTCAAGCCGAGGGAATCGAAGTGTTTCTTAGCCGCCTGATGCAAAAGAATGTCGGCCTCATGGAGCGCCTTGAACTTTTTCGAGTAGCCCGCCTTGCGATACTCGACGTAGACGGCGCGGGTCTTGGAATAATTTACGATGTGCTTTTGGAGCGCGGCATTGGCGGCCAGCGTACCCTCAAGCTCCTTGATCCGGCCCGACAAGTCATTGAACCGCGCCGAAGCGTCCGCCGCTTTCTGTTTCAGAACATTGTAATCGTCCAGCCCGTTCTCTTGCAGATAGATGAGGGTCTGCGCCATCTGTTTGAGGTTGTGGAGCTTCGCCCAGCGTTCAAA
>DOMW01000187.1:1163-4428 GCA_003510345.1 Clostridiales bacterium
GCTCTACCGGCAGAGGAAGAAACAACACGCAATCCGGCGATCCGCTCACGGATAGCCGCCACGGTATAATCGCCGCGCAGGGTATCACAGCGGGTAGGCCGCTCCTGATCCGGCAGGCCGTCCTCATGGGCGGCGAGGAATCTCAAATGCTTTCTGTCATCCAAAACCGCGCAGCCGGACTCCCGCATGAGCAAGAGAAACTCTTCAAAAGTGTCCGGCTGCTTCTCCAGCGCGGCGTCGATAGAGCGCCGGAGCCGCTCCTGAAAGGACGGCTGGCGATCAGCGCCGAACATATAATCTCCGTAATTCTTGCCCTTGCTGATTCTCGGCTTATCAATGATAGACAGGCCGTTTTCCACGCAGATAATATCGCTGCACCGGCGCAGGGCGAGAGCCGAAAAGAAGAAATTCCTGAACTTGCTCCGGCAATCAAGAGCCGTGCTGTTCCAAATTATGTGGTTATGAATGTGAGCCTTGTCGGTGTGGGTGCAAACGAGGAAAGCATATTTGCCCTTCGTAAACCGGGCGGCAAGCTCATAACCGATGCGGCTGGCCTCCGCGGGAGTGACCTCGCCGGGCTTGAAGCTCTGCCGGACGTGATAGGCGATGACGTCTCGGCCGCCCTGATCCCGGCCCGTGAGCGCGGCGTACCTTTGCTTCGCCAACAAAAACTCAGCGTCGGCGGTCCGGGCGTCGCATTCATACGTTGAAATCAATTCTCCGTTGTCTGTTTTTAACGGGTTTTCCATATAGTCAATGCTGTCTTTCAAAGCCTTTGCCACGCCGCGGCCCTTGCCGGTATGGATTGCCGTGAGCCTCGTCGTCGCCATCGTTCATCACCCCCCAAAATGAAACGGGCCGTGCTGTGAAGCTCAACAGACGGCCCGTGCCGGAGCGGTCACTCACCGGCTATGTATGTTGCTTATGATCAGAATCCTTCGCGGCTGACCTCCAGCGTCACGGCGTTAATTATTATAATCTTACGCTTATGCTGCCGCGCATAATTGAGCGTGTAAGCCGTGCCGCCGTTTTTGTCGCCGTCTGAAACCGCCAGCAGATACCCGGCGTGATCGACAAGGTATCGGTTGCGCTTAAACATGCAATCAGCAGTGTAGTGCGTCTGAAGCGTGACCACATCATCGCACTTGGGATGCATATCAAAATACCGATCCCGCTGCTCGTCAGACCACTTCGTGGCCTGCTCCTCGTGGGGGATTACTGCGGTCAGAGTGACGTCGGGCCGCGACTCCTTCGTATTTAAGACGATCTCCGCCGCCCATTGATCCACGCCGCGCGCCATGCCGGAATAGAAATCCGTCACGCCCCCGGCGATCAGTTCCGCGATCTGCTCTGCCATAACGCCTTTGATGGCGATACACTTCGGATCGTTTTCGTTAAAACCGAAGGCGAACCTTTCCGGGCGATGCCCGGTGAACGAGCATTTTGTATCATTCATAGCTTTTCTCCTTTACAATGAATAGATGTACAGAAATATCATACTCTACAATTATGTATCCGTCAATACAACTATTTCATGTTTGATAAAATATTACTTAAAAGAGGTGTATAGCATGAAGCAATGCCACGACATCCTGCGCGAGATGCGTGAGGACCGGGATTTGAAACAATCCGAAATAGCCGAAAGAATTAACACATCACAGCAGCAGTATTCTAAATACGAAACTGGCGAGAGCGAACTGCCGCTTCGCGCTCTCGCGGTGCTGGCCGATTTTTACGGCGTATCCGCGGACTACCTTATAGGCCGCAAAGACGATACGAGCGGCGTTCCGGGGCTGGACAAAAAAGTGACCAAAGAGGTAAAGCTGAAAGACATGATATCCGACATCCTCTCCCTCGGCGCGGCGGGCCGCGCCGCCGTGCTTGAACAGATCTACCTCCAGAGGATAAAAATCGAATACGAAGCGATGAAGAAGAAGGACGGCGCGCGCCCCTGACACGGCGCCGTCCCGCATCACGCATTACTCGAAAGCCAGCGAAACCAGATCGCCGTCTTTAAGGCCGGACAGCTTTTCTGTCAGGCTAAGTATGACATCCTTGTTCGAATGGTCGGGCTTATCCTCCGCCGCCGCGAAGCGCAGCACATCCAGCGTAGCGGAAAGCGTTCCCGCGTGGAGCGCGCAAAGCACGGACATCTCATGCACGGTTAAAGTCACGAAATCACCTCCTCCCCGGAGCTTAAATGTGTGTAAAAAGGGCCTTAAACAGCTTGTGGGTCACGCTGATGCGTGACCCACAATGGCCTTGCCTATGGAACCTCTATGCTCTTTGCCCTTTAACTGAAGATGAATGCCCGGAGCGTACCGCCCGCGCTGTCAAGCCCTCTGACAATCGCCCCGGCGAGAGCCGGCAGCCCTACCGGGCTGATGAGGAACGCGACCGCCGCGAAAGCGATCCCGCCCGGCGTTTGCCCTGTTACGAGCAGAACTACCGCCGCGATAAGCGCCAAGCCGGATACGGCTCCGAGGAACGCCTCTGACATGGACAGCACGAACGAAAGCAGAGCGGATACGATGGTCAGCATCAGCGCGAAAGGCGCCGCGACCAGTTTCAAAATGAGCCTCATAAACCTCACCAACCCTTCAAAATACAGTGTTTTCCTCGCTCCTTACACTTTGATGTTAACTCTGTTCCGAGTGGTTTACAAGGCCCTTTGGCCTTTGTTTTCAGTTTATTTTCCGTCTACTTTATCTTGGCAAGCCCGGTCAGAATGCCGTTCGCGGCATCCCATAATGTGTCGTACTGGCGGCGCAAATCCTCGACGTCGGCGGCGTAAATGCTGCGCGTTTCATTGGTGCGCTTGGCGATCTGGTTAAGGTTGTTGGAGCAGCGCCGCAGGAGCGACACAAGCTCCCGCACCTCCGAGAGATCGACGTTGATATGGTAGCCCTCAAGAGTCATTTTGCGAACATAGGCGCCCATGCTGGTAACGCCAAGCTCCGCCATGCGCTCTTTGATTTGAGCGGCCTCCTCCGCGCTCAAGCAAAAGTGAAAATGGATATCCCGCCTGCGGTTCGGTTTTTTATCACTCATAAGCATCACCAATATCAAGAATTTCGTAATAATCAAATTGCGCGCCGCTCATGCGCTCCAGCTTGCTTATCAGTCCCTCAGCGGCGGCGCGCTGGTCGGCCTCCGTGATGTCCAGCAGGGCCTCGCGCACTAGGTTGGCTGTGGCGGCAGCAGAACCGGAACGATAGAGTACGAACAGCTTAATCTCCTCGGAAGTCAGCATCATCGCTCGTCA